>JAFYZG010000067.1 GCA_017548825.1 Oscillospiraceae bacterium | reverse complement strand
GCGGGCTTGCTCTTTTCGCTGGTCAGCTGATGCAGGTTGTTCCTGGTCAGGAAGCTGTTGCCGAACAGCAGGTGACCGCCGATGCAACCGTTGAAGCAGGGGAAGAGCTGGAGCAGCCGGAACTTGTTAAGCAGTCCGAACTCAGCCATGTTCAGTACGGAACTGATCTTGTCGAAACCGTCGGCGATGAGGTATTCATCCTTCTGCAGCATCATGGCCGGGTTGCTGAACCTCAGTCCGTCGGGGCAGAAGCATACATCCTCGCGTTCGCTGCTCATGTTCCTGCGCACGGCGGGAAAGATGTCCACTATAGCCAGCGCATGATCTGTCTCGTATTCGGGATTGTCAAAGGGGTGTTTGGCGAGGGCAAGTTTTGACTCGCACTCGCAGAGGTTGAATATGCCGACGTTCTTTCCTTCGTGCTGTTTCCTTATCCTGGCGGCGGCAACTTCACTGGGATATTTCACGGGAGTGATGTTGTTCTGCAGCACGGGATAGGTGTCTCTGACCAGGGCGTTGACCACAGGGCAGAAAGAGGCGATGCTGGCGGTCTCATCGGTATTGTCGGAGATGAGGTACATCTCCTTAAGGATGGCACCTTCCACATCGGTTATGTCCACGACCTCGTCGAAGCCGAGCATCTTGATGGCGTGGAACAGTTCGCCAGCCTGGTCCAGATCGGTGCAGTCGTTGATTAGTGCGCCGGGGACCATGCAGACGGTGTAATCGTAGTCTTTCAGAGCGTCCAGAGAACTTCCGTTGGCGAGGAGTCCCTTGTGGGTGCACGAACTGATGCATTTTCCGCAGTTTATGCACCTCTCCTGGTCCACTCTGATCCTTCCGTTGTACATGGAGAGCGCGCTGGTGGGGCACGCCCTGATGCATGTCATGCATTTGGCGCAGCTCTCTAAGGTATATCTGACAACGCTTTTTCTCATCATGTCACCCGGAAGCTAAGCTGAATAGTAGTCCCCTCAGGGGAGGAGGTTATATCGAATTCATCCGATACCCTCTTTATGTTCGGCAGTCCCATGCCCGCGCCGAAGCCCATCTCCCTTGCCTTGTCGCTGGCGGTGGACCAGCCGGGAGTCATAGCCTTCTCAATGTCGGGTATGCCGGGACCCGGATCGCTGAACGTCATATGAATGACGCCGTCGTCGCCGATCTCAAGGGTTATGTCGCCGCCGTAGGCATGGATCAGCATGTTGATCTCGGATTCATAGCAGGCCACGGCGATCCTCCTGAGGATGGGGGACGGTATGCCGATGGATGACAGAGTGGCCTTTACATCACTGCTCACCCTGCCGGCTCCCGCGTAATCGTCACGCACTACAACATAGTCTTTCCGCAGTATGGAACTCATCTCTCGATACCCTGTATACCGGCGCTGTAAAGCACACCGCAGGCCTCGTACATGGTGAGACATGTGGAATACAGATTCAGATTCATCTCGTCCGCGAGCTCGGTGAGGTTGTTCACCGGATTCTTTCCGCGTACGAAGACGATCGTATGAAGGTCCAGCATATCCGCGGTGCGCAGCACCTGCGGATTGCACAGGCCTGTCAGCAGCAGCGTGGTCTCGGGGGAATCCTGGATCATCGCGAGCGCGTCGCTCATGAGGTCAGTGGCAAAGACAGCAGTGATCTCGGTTCCAAGACTTGCTTCGTTCCCTATGAAGACCGGCTGCGCGCCGAGCAGCTCGACTATGCGGGAAGTAAGCATTATTATGCCCCCTGCGCTTCTCTCTCTTCGTTTATGATGCGGGTTATCTCGTCAGTTACGATGGAAGAAGAGTTTGAGTTTCCAATGACTCTTCCGTCTATGACGCACACAGGAGCGAGTCCGCAGGCGCCGAGACATCTGGTGGCATCCAGAGAGAACAGACCGTCAGCGCTGGTGCCGTTGAGAGGGGCACCGGTGAGCTTGGCGATGTTGTCGGCGATGGCCTGGGAGCCTTTTACATAGCAGGCGGTGCCGAGGCAGACGTTTATCACGTGCTTGCCCTTGGGTTCGGTGGTGAACGCGGCGTAGAACTTAACGACTCCGTACACTTCGGCGACACTTACACCGGTGGCGGCAGAGATCTTCTCCATCGCCTCGAAAGGCACATAGCCGATCTGTTCCTGCACGTCATGGAGCATAACGATGACGGGTCCGCGTTCATTCCTGTGCGCCTCTACGATAGCATCTATCTTGGCGAGAGAGGCAGCATTGAGCTTTTCCATATTATTCCTCCTAAACGATTACCGCGGCGCGCCTGACGGCGCGGCCGGTAATGATTACTGATGTGATCGATGTCTCCCCGTTAGGAGAGACGGTAAGTCTGCATGATAGGTCATAACAAACCGCGTAAATTATATCATCAGAACATGGACAAATCTATATATTCTTTATCGCTCAATAGCGATAATGTGTGATTCCGGATCAGTTGTCACAGCCCGTTGCAGAAGTGCTGCAAATCTGCTGCGGCACGGCAGACAAAGAACCCGAAATCTCTGCCTTGAAAGGATTTCGGGTTCGCACAAATCTGAAATCTCTTATTCCCACTCCATCAAAAGATTCAAGACTTACATTATAACAGTTAAATACACCTATGTCAACTGTTAATACTTATACTTATAACGGTAAGTTGTGCAGATTTCGCCATCCGATATTATCGATAGTATTATCGACTGATAATATTACTGCGCTAGATGTTAGCATCGCAGTCACCAATTCTTTTCCTCCCATAAGAAAAAAGACAGCCGAAGCTGCCTTAATGCTTATTATTTACCTCGACAAACGGGAATATGTCACTTTCTGTTTCTTATAATCTCTGCCTGCATAGCATCGCACCATTTATCCCATTTTTCTTTATAGTCCTCTTCG
>JAFYZG010000066.1 GCA_017548825.1 Oscillospiraceae bacterium | reverse complement strand
TGATGAGTCCGTCCATTACATTGAATCTGTACCCCGGATAGATGAATATATCTGTATCCTCATGGCATGCGCAGATCTCTCCGTGTTTCGCGAAGACTGCTTCGACCGTCCTGCAGGAGGTCGTACCGGTGCAGATGACTCTTCTCCCCTCTTCCTTAGCCCTGCGGATGATCTCCGCGTTGGTCTCGTCGATAGAGTAGCTCTCGGAGTGCCTGATATGGTCGGTGATCACATCTTCCTTGACCGGCCTGAAGGTCCCGAGTCCGACGTGCAGTGTGACATCCGCGATCTGAACTCCCATCTGTCTGACTTTATCCAGCAGTTCATTTGTGAAGTGAAGTCCGGCAGTAGGCGCTGCCGCGGATCCCAGAGGCTCGGCATAGACCGTCTGGTACTCGTCGTTGTCCTCAAGCTCTTTGGTTATGTAAGGAGGGGTCGGCATTCTGCCGATCTCGTCCAGTATCGCAAAGAAGGACTCATTCCTGTCGTAATCGAAGAACACTTTCCTCTTTCCGTCGGTGAGTTCCTCTCCGATAGTGGCTTTAAGCCTTCCGTGAAAGTCGATGACCGTACCCTTGTGAAGTCTCTTTCCCGGTCTGACAAGGCATTCCCACGCATCCTGTTCGGTCTGTTTCAGAAGAAGGATCTCGACATGAGCTCCGGTATCCTTCTGACCGAGCAGACGGGCTGGTATCACCTTGCTGTTATTGCGCACGAGTACGTCTCCCTCTCTCAGAAAAGAAGGAAGATCATAGAAATGAAGGTCCTGCGTCGCGCCTGTAATGCGGTCCAGCACCATCATCCTGGAATGGTCTCTCGGAACTGCGTGAGTCTGCGCTATCAGTTCCTGGGGAAGGTCATAGTAGAACTCGCTCTTAAGCATATATCTCTGCGGAACATGTCCGCACGGTCCTTTCAGACGAATGTCGATGTAACAATAGTATATTATATTATCCATTCCGGTTTCTGCAAAACGGCACTGTGCAAAGAACACATATTCATGGCGCCGGAAGGCGTCAAATTATACATCCCGAGGACGTCCGCAGAGGATGCAGTTATATTGAAAGAAAACGCTTTATTATGATAGAATGAATCGATTTCGGATTTTTCATAAATAGGGAGTTTTGTAAATGGCTACTTTTTTCAGTGACATCTTCGGCAATCTTATGAATATTGACCTGAAGATGGTTATCATGTGGCTGATCGGCGGCACTCTCGTCTATCTTGCTATAGCAAAAGAGATGGAACCGTCCCTTCTTCTGCCTCTCGGATTCGGAGCTATACTCGTAAACCTTCCCCAGTCCGGCGTCATCGACCAGCTTGTCGGCGGTGAAGTCGAGGAAGGCGCTTTCGATGTTCTCTTCAGGGCCGGTATCGCGAACGAGCTGTTCCCCCTGATCCTCTTCATCGGAATAGGAGCGATGATCGACTTCGGTCCTCTGCTCACCAACCCCAAGCTCATGCTCTTCGGAGCAGCGGCACAGTTCGGCATCTTCTTCACCCTCAGCATGTCCATGCTGTTCGGGTTCGAGCTCAAGGATGCCGCATCCATCGGCATCATCGGCGCGGCTGACGGTCCCTCCTCGATCTTCGTGTCCCAGTACCTTGGATCGAACTACACCGGAGCCATAATGGTCGCCGCATATTCCTACATGGCGCTCGTGCCGATCATACAGCCCCCCGTGATCAAGCTCATCACCACAAGAGAAGAGAGACTCATCAGGATGAACTATGAGCCTCACTCCGTCTCCCAGAAGACGAAGATCCTCTTCCCGATCGTGATCACCGTTGTCGTCGGTCTCGTCGCGCCGAAGTCCCTCTCCCTCATCGGATTCCTGATGTTCGGAAACCTTCTCAGGGAGTGCGGTGTCCTGAACTCCATCTCGGCATCCGCCCAGAACGAGCTTGCCAACCTCGTTACGATCTTCCTCGGCATCTCCATCTCCACAAGGATGAGAGCTGAAGACTTCCTCAAGCCCCAGACGCTGCTCATCATGTTCCTCGGTCTCATCGCCTTCGTGTTCGATACCGTCGGCGGAGTCATGTTCGCAAAGGTCATCAACCTGTTCCTTCCCAAGGACAAGAAGCTCAACCCCATGATCGGCGCGACCGGTATCTCCGCGTTCCCGATGTCAGCGCGCGTAGTTCACAAGATGGGCCTGGAAGAGGATCCCCAGAACTTCCTGCTCATGCAGACGATAGGCGTCAACGTTTCCGGACAGATCGCTTCCGTCATCGCAGCAGGCGTACTGCTCAATCTTGTTTCGTGAGGTGTATGTAAGATGACTTTCAATGTTAAAGATTTTGTAGAGATAAGTCTCCCCATCCTTGCAAAGGGAATGCTCGGGATATTCTTCGTGATCGGCATCATCCTTCTGTGCACCTTCCTGCTCAACGCAGTATTCAAGGACTGAAACAGAAGATCCGGCCGACCGGACACAGTTTGATAAAGAGGAGGCTTCGGTCTCCTCTTTTTTTTTGCTCAAAACGGCGTCTGTTCTTCCCCGAACAGACGCCGTTATCTGTATATACTGTCTAGATCCTGTGCTGATCAGTCAGTTACGATTGAGTCGTATCCGATATTTCCGCGGATATCCGTTCCTCCGCCTGTAATGTATCCGGCTCAGGGTCCGGTTCTTCCTTGTAGAAGTGGATGATATCCGCCTTCTGCAGCTGGACCAGGATCACTGCTGCTACCGGGAAAGCCAGCATCGTGACAAGACCGTTGACTCTCAATCCGACGAACATCAGAATGAGCGTGAGCAGCGGATGGATGCCGACCTGTTCGCCTACGATCTTGGGCTCAATGATATTCCTTACCACCGTCATGATGATATAGCCTACAGCCAGTATTATCGCCTGTACGTAATTGCCGGACACGATATCTATCAGGATCCATGGGATCAGGATAGTCGAGATCCCCACTATGGGCATGAAATCGAACAGCGCGATAAGGAATGCCACAGTCACCGGTCTCGGCACAGATGCCGCAAGCATCAGCACCGTCATCTCGCCCATCGTGATCAGCATTATCAGAGAATAGGAGGCAAGATATTTTACTACTGTGTTGATGAAGTTTTCCTTTATGTGTTCCAGGAAGAACATCTGTTTTTCACTGAACTGTCTCTTGATGAACAGCAGCACCCTGTCGTAGTCGAACGCGATGAAATACACCGAGATGACAGTCATGAGCAGCGTCATGAGGAACGACGGGAAGGATGAGAGGACGTTGGTGAGCCACTGCACTATCCTGACTGAGGAGTTCGTTACGAGGGAGCCGAGAGATGTCAGTATCGCCTCTGCAGTGCTCTCCAGGATCGCTCCTACCGTAGGCCCGAGGATGTCGATGAAATCCGTCACCTCATACCACTGAAGGATTTTCTGTATATACGGCTCCACCGACCTGGTGTACACTCCCGGGACAGCCATGATGACGTCCTTGAGGCTGGTGACCAGTTTGACGCCAATCAGGATGACCAGCAGCAGCAGGATCACCACCGCCAGAGTGAGCACGATGAGCGCGCTTCCCTTCCGGCTGAGCTTAGTCTTCTCGGAGAGCAGGATAATTGGCTTTTTGAACAGATAATTGATCGCGAAAGCTAGCACGAAGGGAAGCACATACTTCATTCCGTACTTGAAAAACAGTATGACTATGGCGCAGATGATGCCGTAGTACGCCACGTTGACAAGAAAACCGACTTTCTTTTCCAATTCCGATGTCTCCTTAAGTGTTCTGCGCTATCTGAAGCATCTCCGATGCGTTCCTTAGAGCAGTGTCGGTGATGTTCTCACCGGAGATTATCCTTGCTATCTCATGGATCCTCTCGTCATCGTCAAGAGTCCGCACAGACGTATATGTCCTTCCGTCCGATACGCTCTTCTCTATTAGCATCTGGGCATGGGCGTATGCGGCTATCTGTGCGGAGTGGGTGACGCAGATGATCTGATGGTCTCTGGAGGTCTGCCTGAGCTTTGATCCGATCCTCTGGGCTCCTGTCCCGCTGACTCCGGTGTCGATCTCATCGAATATCAGCGTCGGTATTGCGTCCCTGTCCGCCATGACGCTCTTTATGGCGAGCATGATCCTGGCCAGTTCGCCGCCTGAGGCGATCCTGGTCAGAGGTCTGGGCTCCTCTCCTGCGTTAGCAGAAATATAGAACTCTATGATATCGATACCCGTGACGGTCAGTTCCCTGGCCTGCTGCCAGTTGACGACGAACTGCACGCTGGGCATGTTGAGGAATTCGAGCTCGCTCTTGATCTGCGCTTCGAATCTGAGGAAAGCGGCCTTTCTCTCAGCCGAGAGATCCCTGGCGGCCTTTATGGTCTGCGCTTTGAGCTCATCGAACCTGACTCTCAGCTGCTCCAGCCTCTCGTCGGAGGTCTCTATGCCTTCCAGCTCTTCCTGAGCGCTGACCAGATAGTCGAGTATCTCCGGTATGGTGCTGCCGTATTTTCTCTTGAGCCGGTAGATCAGATCCAGTCTCTCTTCTATACTGTTGAGCTCATTCACGTCAAAGTCGAACCGGCTGAGCTGATCTCCTATCTCGGAGGATATCTCGGTGAGCTCATAATACACGTTCGCAAGTTTGCTGCTGCAGCTGTCCATGTCTTCTGACAGTCCCTGAATGTGCTCCAGCGTGGACACCGCGGAATACAGCCTTGATATGGCGCCTTCCGAATTGTCGGAATCGGACCCGTTGAGCACCGAATACGCTTCATTGAGGGCGTCCAGATATTTCTCCGAGTTCTTTATGAGGTTCCTTCTTCTCTGGAGCTCCTCTTCTTCCGATTCTTCAAGTTCAGCGCGGGATATCTCGTCTATCTGATACCTAAGCAGATCCATCCTGGTCTCTTTGTCGGCGTCATCCACGGAAAGTCTGTCTATCTCTTTTTTGACTCCCATAAGTTCCCGGAATAGACCGGTATACGCTTCCAGCAGTTCACTGTCTTCCGCATACCTGTCCAGCACATGTATGTGCATCTCCTGCCTCAGCAGTTCCTGGTTGTCCATCTGGCCATGGATGTTCACCAGATCCTGGCATAGTTCTCTCACAGTGGATGCGGTCGCGGGACGTCCGTTTATCCTGCAGCTGCTCTTGCCGTCGGCAGTTATCTCACGCTGCAGCACAAGGTCTCCGTCGCAGTCATATCCCTGCTCCGCCAGTTTCTCCGTGACAGATGAGGGGATATCGTCGAACGAAGCGTATATCACAGATTTGGGCGCGCCGGATCTTACGATCTCCTTCGTCGTCCTGTTTCCCAGGATGGCGTTGATGGAGTCGATAAGGATCGATTTGCCCGCGCCGGTCTCACCGGTCAGCACGTTCAGCCCGTCATAGAACCTTACGTTCGCTTTTTCGATGACCGCGACGTTCTCAATGTCCAGTTCCCGCAACATCTCAAGTATTATCCCTCGATTATCCCGACGATCATTTCCAGAGTCTTCACCGCAGCATCGACGTCGCGGCAGGCCACGAATATCGTATTGTCGCCGGCGATCGTCCCGACGACCTCGCTGCCCACGATATTGTCCAGTGACTCGCAGGCGGCATTTCCCATGCCTGTGTGGCACTTGATCACAACAAGATTCTGCGCAGTGTCCGCAGACACTATCGATTCCCGCAATATGGTCTTGTATCTTCTGACGCTCGCCTGCGTGGGTCCGCTCTCGGGGAACGAGTAATGGGATCTTCCGGACGAATCGACGGTCTTGATGAGTCCCAGTTCGTTAATATCTCTTGATGCCGTGGCCTGAGTCACATCGAATCCGGCGTCTTTCAGAAGGGATATAAGTTCCTCCTGTGTGGAAACCTTCTTTTCGGTGACTATCTTCTTTATAGCGGACAGCCTCTCCTTCTTTCCCATCTCACTCAGCCTCCTGTAGTTCCTGAAAGCAGTTCATATACGTCGCGCTTCTCGGAGAGAAGCAGTTTAAGTTTTCTTTCATACCTCGTCACCGTGGCTGAGTCCAGTCTTCCGAGACTCCCCACGTCCTGACCGTCGGCTATCACCGCTACCTGTTCGTCCCTGTCCGACATAGTCACCCTTATGCTGGTATCCAGCGGCACTACTATGCTGTGCTGGGCGGCAGCGTGCGCGCTTACAGGCGTGATGACTGCGGCCGAAAGGTCCGGCAGAATTACCGGTCCGCCTGCCGCCAGAGTGTAGGCAGTGGATCCCGTAGCAGTGGATACTATGATGCCGTCGCATCTGTATTCAGCCAGTTTCCTGTCATCGATGAACAGATCGATCTCCACCGTCTTGCTGATGTCTCTCTTGAAGAATACGAAATCATTGAGAGCCGTCTGGTCACGGGGACCCCCGTTCACGGATACACAGAGCAGATCCCTCTCGGAGAGATACAGCTTACTGTAAAAATCGCTCTCCAGTGAATCAATGTCGCTCTCATCGAACGCGGCGAGGAATCCGATCCTTCCCGCGTTGATGCCGCAGATCGGGATATCCAGCGCCACCGCGTCGGCTGATGCGTCCAGCAGCGTCCCGTCCCCTCCGACGGCAAACATCGCGTCGTACTTCCCGTCATAGGGATCTCTTCCTGTGTCGAAGCCAAAGCTTTTCAGTTTCCGTTCAAATCTGTCAGCGGCATTCCCGAACCTCTCCACGGGGCCGCTTACGATGCAATATCTCATCGTCTTACTCCTCTGACAGTTTCTGATGCGCTTCCTTTACAAGTTCTTCTATATCATATTCCCCGGACTCTGTCCCCGCACGGACATAAGCCAGGAACTCAATATTTCCTTTCGGTCCTTTTATAGGCGAATAGGTCAGGCCTATGATGCCGAACCCGTTCTCCTCGAGAAACCCGGTCACGTTCTCCAGGACTTCTTTATGCACTCCGGCGTCTCTGACGACTCCGTTCTTTCCCACTTTGCCTCTGCCTGCTTCGAACTGAGGCTTTATCAGGATCACCGCCTCAGCGGAATCGCTGAGCAGCGGGATAAGCGCCGGGATGATCAGTTTCACTGAGATGAATGAAACGTCCATCGAAAAGAAATCCAGTCGGTCCGGTATCTGTTTCTCTGTCAGATATCTTGCATTCGTCCTCTCCAGGACCACGACTCTGGGATCCTGTCTGAGCTTCCACGCCAGCTGTCCGTAGCCCACATCGACGGAGTATACCCTGCTGGCGCCGCACTGGAGCATGCAGTCGGTGAACCCTCCTGTTGAGGATCCTATGTCTGCGCAGATCCTGCCGGCGAGAGACAGTCCGTAGTCCTCCATGGCTTTCTCAAGCTTGAGGCCTCCCCTGCTGACATACTTCATAACGCCGGTCACTCTGATATCGGCGTTCTCATCATATTCCTCGCCGGCCTTGAGGACCTTCTGTTCTCCGACGTAGACGTTTCCGCTCATGATCAGCGCCTTGGCCTTTTCACGGCTCGGAGCAAGCTGTCTTTCAGCTAAAAGCTGATCAATCCTCTTTTTCAAGCAGAATCTCCTTTGCCGTCACAATAAGCGACTCAGCATCCAGTCCGAACTGAGCGATCTGTTCTTCCGTGCACGCCTGTCTGACCAGATTGGTATCTACGGCTCTGATCACGGTCTTTCCGCTGTGGCCATTCTCCGCCAGGGCACTCACCATCTGCTCCGATATGCCTCCGGTCCTGATCCCCTCTTCCGCAAAGATGATCTTTCCGTACGGCATGGCGGCTTCGACCGCCTCTGAGGGCAGAGGCGCGATAACGTTCAGCTTCAGCACCGCGGATCCGATCCCCTGGGCCTTCAGGAGCTTCTGAGCCTTGAGCGCATTGGCAAATTCTCTTCCGTAGGTGACGAAAAGGAGATCTCCTTCGCCTTCCCTGATGAGATCGAAGTCCTTTCCCGTACATTTATATGCCGAAAGCGTCTGATCCTCTTTCCCTCTCGGATATCTTATGGCTCTGGCGCCTTTCTCTCCGGTCAGCTTCGTGAGCCACCAGATGAGTTCCCTGTAGTTGCAGGGAGACACCACCTTGAAGACGCCTATGGAAGAGAGCAGAGCCGCATCGTACAGTCCCTGATGCGTCTCTCCGTCATCCCCGACGAGGCCTGCTCTGTCTATAGCAAGAAGCAGATCTATATCATCAAGCGACACATCATGTATCAGCTGGTCGACAGCCCTCTGAAGGAACGTGGAATAGACGGCAAAAACAGGGTTCAGACCGCCTTTGGACAGTCCCGCGGACATCGTCACCGCATGCTGTTCCGCGATTCCCACGTCGAAAAACCTGTCAGGGTGGAGATGCGCGAAATACTGAAGCCCGGTCGCGTATTTCATCGCGGCAGTCACCGCGCAGATCCTGTCATCCCTCTGGGACAGCTCCGCCAGAGTCCTGCCGAAAGTATTGGAGAAACTGTCAGCGAGGGAGATATCAGGGTTTCCCCTGTCCACATCGAACTTGCTGACGCCGTGATACGCCGCAGGGTTCTCCTCTGCAAGAGGATATCCCTTCCCTTTCTTGGTGATAACGTGCACGAAGGCGGGGCCGTTTCCCGCGGAATCCCTTAGGTTGCGGAAGAACAGTTCAAGTTCAGACAGATCATGTCCGTCTATGGGTCCTATATAGTTGAATCCGAGCTCCTCGAACAGAGTCCCCCCGAACAGGGACCTTCTGAACGCAGTTTTGGAATTTCTGATCAGGTTTGATACGTGCTGCCCAAGCACTGGGACCTTTTCGATCGTATCCCTGACATTTTTCTTGACTTTGAGATACCCGCTGCTGGTCCTGAGCCTCATGAGGTAGTTGGAGACAGCTCCCACGCTCTTCGATATGGACATGGAGTTGTCGTTGAGCACCACTATCAGGTCGTCCATATTTGGATCCAGATTGTTCATAGCCTCAAAGGTGAGACCTCCCGTAAAGGATCCGTCACCTATCACGGCTATTGTCTTGCTGCGGTCTCCGGAGAGCATCTTTGCATGTGCCAG
>JAFYZG010000065.1 GCA_017548825.1 Oscillospiraceae bacterium | reverse complement strand
TAAGTTTCTCCTCAAGACTGTACTTGCTTGTCCTTCCCATAAAAATACCCCCATAAGGTCGACAATGAAATTTTGTTATTTCACTGTCTCCCTTATGGGGAGCATATCACAATGCTGCAGCCCTCTTTTATTGCGAAATCGGTTATTTGAACAGTCTCTTGACGAATTCGGCTACGCCGTAGCGCCAGGGCGCCCACTCATGATAGCCGGGGGATTCGAAAAATACCATCTTGTATCCCTTCTCGCGCATCTCTCTCGTCTGCTTCTTGAGCATCGGACCCGCGGGCTCGTATGCTCCTGCATTGACGAAGAACAGATCGAAATTCGCATTGAACTTCTCCGGGTCGCTGAGCAGTCCGAGCTTGTCCTCTCTGTCGGAGCGGATGCCGGGAGCGCTGAGAACGCCTGCGTTCGCAAATACTTCAGGATACTTGATGACGGTGTTCATGGTCTGTCCGCCGCCCATGGAGAATCCGGAGACGGCTCTGTGGTGACGGTCGGCAATGGTGCGGTATTTCTTGTCGATGAAAGGTACGCAGTCATTGGCGATAAGGTCTTCCACGGGGCTTGCCACGGGGTTCGCTCCGATGACGCCGTCTTTCCTGTAGACATATCCGCAGTTGAGAACGACGATCATCTCTTCGCACTGTCCGTCAGCCAGCAGGTTGTCCATGATGTTGTTGATCTTGCCCTGCCAGATCCAGCAGGATTCCGCCTCACCGCCGCCGTGCTGCAGATAGAATACGGGATATCTCTTGTCCCTGTTCTGCTCGTATTTGGGAGGTGTGTAGACCCAGCATGTACGCCAGTCACCTACTGTCTCGGAATAGAAATAGTTCATCCTGACGCTTCCGTGCGGGATGTCATCATGGAAAAGATAGAAATCGGAGTACTTGTCAGGAAGCTCAAAGAAGTTCATGACACGTCCGTAGCCGTAGCCGTAGGGCATGTAGGGGTTGAGCGCTCTTGTGCCGTCGACATAGAAGTTGACGAAGTGGAACGCTGATTCCAGTCCGGAAACGGTGGTTCTCCACCATCCGTCCTCACCCTTCTCCATCTCTATCGGTGTATCGGGGAATGATCCGCCCGTTCCCGCTACCTGGACCGCCTTGGCGTCCGGAGCATTGTAGGCGAACTTGACGTCTCCGTTCTCAAGGACTTCAACGCCCTTGGGGAGATCGTAATATGTGCCGTTTGACCTGGTAAGATCGCGGTGCGGGTCGTCCCAGAACAGCGCATGGGCCTTAAGGGCCTGATTTTCAAGTATTTCTTTTCTGATCATTGTCAATCCTCCCCCTTATTTGAATATTCTCTGCATGAATTCACGGGCTGAGAATCTCCAGACATCCCATACGTGGAATCCGGGGTGGTGATAACCGATCACATTGACTCCCAGTTTCTGTTCTGCTTCCACTACAGGCGCGGTGCGCTCGGGATATCCCTCGTCATCGCCGCCGGAGATGAACAGAACGTCAAAGTCCTTGTTGACCTGTTCGGGGTCATTGTAATAATCGGTGTAGTCCCAGTATCCGAAGGTATTCACTATCGGGAAACCGCCGGAGAACACGCCGAGATTCGCAAACAGATCTCTGTGCTCATTGGCAATGAAGAATGCCTGAGAAGAACCGAGCGAGAGGCCTGCCATAGCTCTGTGCTTCCTGTCCGCGATCGTGCGGTACTCGGCATCGATGTGCGGGATGCAGTCTTCTGTCAGTTCCTTGGAGAAATCACCGGGCAGGAACACGGGGTTCTCGCCTTCCACGAATGCGTAGCCGCAGTTCATGACGATGATCATCTCTTCCATCTTTCCCTCAGCGATGAGGTTGTCTGCGATCATGTTGATATGGCCCTGCCATACCCAGCCCATCTCGTTCTCGCCGACACCGTGCTGGATGTAGAGAACGGGATATCTCTTGTCGCTCTCATCATATCCTGCCGGGGTATATACCCAGGCGAGCTTGGTGCGTCCGGTCGCGGAGGACTTATAATACTCCATCCTCACGTCGCCGTGGGGAACATCCTTGAGCATCCAGAAACCGTCCTCTTCTCCGGGGAGATCGAAAACGTTGATCGGATAGAACCAGCCGTAGCCTACCGGCGCGTCGGGGTTGACCATGAGGTTGCCGTCGACCCAGTACTTGTGGTTGTGGAATCCGGGTTTTATGCCGGAGATGACACAGCTCCACCAGCCGTCCTCGCCCTTTGTCATGGCTACCTTTTCGTCACTGAAGTATCCGCCGCAGCCTGCGACTTCGACCTTCTGTGCTTCAGGAGCATAATAACGGAACCTTACATCGCCGTTATCGAGGATCTTGATCGTCGGTTCAGCATCTTCCAGCCAGACCTTGCCGAAGCGGCCGCCTGATACACCTTTACCGTTCGGATCCAGTGTGAAATCCATCTTCAGGTCCTTGTCGGGCTTGTGGAAATACAGAATGGACGAACTGGTAATAGCGTTCTTGTAATAATCCTGTACCATACAATTTCTGCCTTTCTTCATTATTTAGAAAATGGTTAATTTGCTCGCATTTTCATGAGTTTATCATAGTTTTTTTAATGCCCCTCAGTCAATTTGCAAACATGCTGATTTAAGGGCCGTTTTTTTGTGCCTTTTGAAGAAAACAGCCCTTTTGGCACTGCTGATCCCGGGCTGATTCCGTTCGGTGGCAGCAAAAGACGGTCCCGGAGATCCGGGACCGTCTGTCCATATCAGTTATTTATCACTGAGAGCCTTCCGCAGAAGTCTCACCGCTCTCGGCGCTCTGTTCCGCAGCCTCTGTCTCTCCGGTCTCAGAAGGTTCTTCCGGCTGTTCGGCATCTCCGGTCTGCTCCGGCGCTTCCGGCTCTTCCGGTGTCTCCGGTTCTTCTGTCTGCTCCGGTTCTTCCGGTTCAGGCTCGGGTTCCGGAGGCGGAGCAGGTCTCGCCGGGACTCTGGCATCGAAATAGCCCTGTCTTGCCACGAATTGCTGCAGTTCGTCACGGTACAGCTGCTTGACAATATAGATGTTCATAGTGTGCTTTCCGAACAGCACAGACTCCTCATATGTATCGAAGAACAGGTCCACGGAGATCCATCCCCAGGATGCAGCTTC
>JAFYZG010000012.1 GCA_017548825.1 Oscillospiraceae bacterium | reverse complement strand
CGTCTTCCCTGACGCGGCGGACAACGAGCCTCTCTGTATCGATACGGTCCGGATACATGGCGTTCTTCCTCTCTGTGGTCTTATGAGAATATAGCACTTTTTCTGTTTCTGTCATACTCAGGCCGACGCTTTCTCCATCTCTCTTTTCAGTTTCCTGAGTATCTTTCTTTTCCGGGCATGGACCTCTTCCCTGCTCATTCCTCTGATCTCGCCGTACATGCTCTCGGTGACGGTCTTCTCTCCCAGGACGCAGCATCGGATGAGCGTCCTATCCTCTTTGCCGAGTCTTCCGTAGGCTTTTCTCAGCATCTCAAGCTCCATGTTTCTTTCCGCTGTCTCCTCCACCGAGAGAGGAGCATCCACAGGGACGAATGCACTGCCGCTGCCTGAGCAGGGCGTCTGGTCTTCTTCTAAGGAGATGATGTGCATCCCGTGTCTCTCCAGAGCGCTGCGCAGGTTTTTACTGACGTAGCAGTTCCTGTTGTGCTGCTTTTTCAGCTCGCAGGCGCTGTTGCCGTCGGTCTCGATCACTATCAGGGCGTCGCCGCCGCAGGGATCCACGACGCCGAATCCCTTTTTCCTCATCTGTCCATCCGGAGTTTTCAGGAAGGAGCGGAACTGGCTGGCGTTCATCCGTATCCAGTTGCCGTCTCCCGCGGGCCTGCCGGGGTCCCGCTTTACGAGAAATACCATTTCTTACTGTCCTTTCCCAGGCACCGCAGGGAAAGGACTCTTATAACGCCGCAGAAGCATGTCCAGACAAACGAAAACGCCGCTGAATACGGCCGGAAGACAAACTCACACAGTTTCTCTCCTGCCGGCTTCATACGGCGCCTGGAAGTATTTTCAGTCCTCTGGGATCCTGCTCTGCCTGCACGTTACAAGTCGCGTGATATTTGGTTTTGTTTTTTATCAGATGCGGGCGGAACGCCTCCATGCCCGTCTCTGCTTTCTGAATCTCGCAAGGTCCAGGACTCCCTGGAACTTGCATTTCCTGCACTTGATCCTTATGCTCCCGCTGGTGCCTGCCGCGACGTCCACGAGCCTGTGTCCGCATCTCGGACATCTAAGCGTCCTGAATCCGTCGGCACCGTATATGCGGTCGGAATCGCATCTGCTCTGCAACTAACGGTCCCTCCTCTTCACTTCCAGTCCGGGCACCACGAACCAGCGCTGGCCCTCCCTGAGAAGGACCTTCTCCTTTCCCGACACCTCTATCAGGAAATACTCCTCCGCTCCCAGGTTCTCAGACGCCCTGAGCCTGCCTGTCCTGAAGATGCGCTGTATCACATAGGGCTTTCCGTCCACTTCTATCACGGTGGGACAGCATCCCCCGCCCGGATAGTGGATCACGTGGGCCCCGACATATTTCTTATCGCCCTTGATCATTTTCAGAATCTCATCTCGTCGATATACTTCTTCTCTTCCACGAACCACACGCCGTCTTCGCAGTAGACGAAGGTGTCCGTGCCGTTTATCCTGACCTTGTAGGTCTCCAGTTTCCTGCCGCCGATCCCTGTTTCTTCCTTTATCTTCCTGGATGAAAAGACGTGGAACGCCTGCTTTCCGTGAAGGATCAGTATCGGGGTGGCCTCGCCGTCGGCTGAATGGATGATCTGCGCCTCTATGTTGAGTCTGGCCCTGAGGTAAGCCCTTCCGTTCCTGTCGGTCTCCAGCACGGCATCAGTCCTCCCAGAACTCGCTGTTCACTATCCCGAAGAGGCTGTGGTCTCCCTTCTCCGGATAGATGAACCACCTCTGGCCTCTCCTGTACAGATACCTCTCCCTGCCCTTGAGATTGACGATATACCTCTCATCGGCCCCGTCGTTGTCCTTTCCGGACAGTTTCTGCACCTTCTTGACGTCCTCTATCATCACGGCCGCTCCGGTGGACAGCTCTATCACCTGGGGACAGCAGACGCCTCCCATGTAGTGCATGGCGGTCACCGTTACGTATATCGGCTTCTTAATACGTTCCCGGGGCGTGTACATGGCTGTCGCACCTCCCTTCCGCGGAGGGTATCAGCGAATAGAAGCTGATGTCCTGCCCTCCGTCCGGATCCTCCGAAGCGCGGAAAGGGATGCACAGATTGACGGTGCCGCATTCCTCGCACTCGAAGAGACCGTCCGTCTCCTCCAGCAGGAGATCCGTATTGAGCCTGCCGCATCTGCAGCAGCGCACTGAATATGTCTTCAACTGTGTTCCTCCTTTCACACCGCCGTTCCGATCCTAAGCAGCCGTTCGGCGTATTCTCTGAAGGGTCTGCCGACCATCATGTCCAGTTCTCCCAGCCGGTTGAGCATCGCGCTGTAGCTGACGCCCAGCATCCAGGCCATTCCCGCCACCGCGAGTTTCTCCTCCTGGTCCAGCAGCCCCGTTCCGTAATATCTTATGAAGCCGCATCTCGCGAACCTCTGGACGGCCCTCCTGACCAGCGGCTCCGGCATCAGGAGCGAAGCCGCGAGCCTGTTGGCGCAGGCCTCGTTGAGTCTGAGGACCTGTTCCAGTTCCCCGGGATCTCCCGCCACGCCGGATTCCTCCGGCATCAGGAAATACGTCACCGTCTGCAGAGGCACATGCCTCATGAGTATGTAATGAGAGGCCTCGTGAGCCAGGGTGAATCTCCTCCTGCCGTTGTCTGCGGATGAGAGGAGCCTCCTCTCTATGACCACGGTCCCTTCCGGGAAGACCCTGTCGACTGTCCGGCCGTCTTCCAGTATCCTCAGCGAGGAGCTTCCGTCGCCGTAGAACCCCACGTCGTCCATATCTCCCGTGGCGAAATCCCGGTATTCTATCCTCAGCCCGAGGTAGTCCCGCATGAATCCCTCTATGTCCACGCTGTCCGCGCCTCTGCGTCCGGTCCTCTTCCTGTAGTCTGATATCAGCGCCGTGCCGAGGTCGTCCAGTTCCCTGTAGGAAAGAAGCGTCCTCATGGGAGCATCTCTCCGTGTGACGAATAAAGCATTTGTCCTCCTCCCCGCGGAGATCTTCGGACAGACGCTCTATCTGACCTGGCTCTCCGCATGCTTGATGATGTGGGTCAGCACGCCCTGGATGTAGAAGGTGTCTCCGTCGGAGAACTCGATATCCGGATACGCGTCGTTCTCCGGATGAAGGTAATGGGTCCCGTCGCTGCGCTGCCTGAACCTCTTGAGGGTGTTCTCGCCGTTGACCAGCGCGACCACTATGTCGCCGTCGGAGGCCGTTACCTGTTTCCTGATGACCAGGAGGTCGTCTTCGAAGATGCCTGCCCCGGTCATCGAGTCTCCCCTGGCCGTTATGATGTACTTCTCTCCCTTTCCGAAGACCGATACCGGCAGCCGCAGGTACTCCATGATGTGCTCTTCCTGGTATGTGGGAGAGCCGCAGGAGATCCCGTTCTCCAGCCATGCCGCTTTCTCCATGCCGTCCTTTGAGTATTTCTCCTGCTGGGGGCAGAGTCCCTCCGCCGTTATCTTGGCCATGTACTTCTGTGCCGTCGACTTGGATACCCCGAACAGGCTGCCCACTTCCCTGACTGTCGGCGTATAATCGCCCTCGAGCAGGCACTTGCCCATATATTCGGAGATCCTGCCTATCAGATCCATATCCAGATGCTGCATTTTCTTCTCCCGCTGTCGCTGAATCGTAACGCGGACAACCGTCCGCGTTTGTTTGTAAGTGAATGATACGATGTCCAACAAGTGAAGTCAATACTCTATCGCGGACAAATTCCGTGTTCTTTTTTGACGGCAAATAGCGTACTATAAATGGAGAAAAACAGGCGAGGTGGAACATGGATCCCATGATCGCTTACTGCGGCGTGGACTGCGGCGCATGTCCCGACTACAAGGACGGGAAATGTCCCTCCTGCAGGCTCTCGGAGTGGAAGGAGAACGACATCTGCATGCCCGTGAAGTGCTGCAGGGACAGAGGCATAGAGTGCTGCGCGTACTGCGTCAGTTTCCCGTGCGAAGACATGTCCGCATTCTATGGGGAGTCGCCTTCCCACAGGGTCGCATACGAACGCATGCTGCCGCTGAAAGTTGCAAATGAAGAACAAGGGTGATCAAATGGAGATAAGAGAGTACACGGATTACCGG
>JAFYZG010000064.1 GCA_017548825.1 Oscillospiraceae bacterium | reverse complement strand
GCCGAAAATACTTGGTTGGAGACGACCTGGGAAGATAGGTAGGTGCTGGCTCTCACATTATTCAAGCCTCAATAGCTCAATGGCAGAGCATCCGGCTGTTAACCGGAGGGTTGTAGGTTCGAGCCCTACTTGAGGCGCCAGCAGAACAGCCGGTCATAAGACCGGCTGTTTTGACATATGAGTATATTATCTGTACTATTTAAACATCAGGAAAGAAGTCTGATGGAGACTGCCATCAGGCCGTATGCAGACACGATGAAAGGGAAATTCAAATGAAACCGAATGCCCCCAAGAAGACGACATGGTTCATAGCTCTGGCGCTGATCATACTTGCAGTTGCAGCGAAGTTCACGGCCATCGTCCCGCTGACTGCGGGCTACTGGCTTGCCGTGGCAAGTTCTGTCCTGCTTCTGCTGGCGACGCTTTTCTCAAAGCTCTGATATCATAACGGCAGCAACACGGAGAGACGGTCAGATGACCGTCTCTCTTTTCTGTCATGGGTATAAAGCGCGTGGCTGTTCACGCTTCACAATGACCTTTATAGATAGTAGAATTAACAGGGAAAAGGCAAAACCGTCCGCTATAAAAATGCAGAGCCGTATCAGCGGCTCTGCTATATAAAGAAGCCACCGGATCGGGTGACTTCGGGGGAGGCTTCCGCACAGCGGAAGCAACTCAAAGGTATTATAGTACAGGGCGGTACTTCAGACAATCACACAATGATCCGATCGGAGGAAGTACAGACGATGTATGATGTTGTCATCATAGGGTGCGGAGTCACCGGAGCAGCGACAGCGTATGAGCTCGCAAGATACGATCTCAGGATCGCTGTTCTGGAGGCGGAGAACGACGTTGCAACGGGCTCGTCAAAAGCAAACAGCGCCATCCTGCATGCGGGCTACGATCCCGCTCCGGGAACGCTTATGGCTAAGCTGAACGTGGAAGGAAACGAGATGGCTTTCCGGATCGCGGAAAAGCTGCATGTCCCCGTTGAGAGATGCGGCTCGCTGGTCGTCGCGTTCGATGAGAAGGACGAGAAGCACATAGAAGAGCTCTACAGGCGCGGACTGGAGAACGGAGTCCCGGACATGAGGATCATAACCGGGGAGGAGGCCAGGCAGCTGGAACCCAACCTGTCGGAGGAGGTCAGAGGCGCGCTTCTGGCGGAGTCTGCGGGTATCATCAATCCCTGGGATTACACCCTCGCGATGGCGGAAGTCGCCGTAAAGAACGGCGCGGAGCTGTTCCTCAACACAAGAGTGACAGCCATCGAAAAGGGCGAGCATTTCACGATACATTCCTCCAAAGGAGAAAAGTTCGAAGCAAGGTACGTGATCAACGCCGCCGGAGTCAACTCCGATATAATCAGCGAGCTGGTGGGAGACAGGGAGTTCTCGGTAAAGCCTACGGCAGGCGAGTATTTCCTGCTGGACAAGAGCGAAGGCAGCAGAGTGTCCCGCGTCATATTCCAGTGCCCCAATGAGCTCGGCAAGGGAGTCCTGGTCTCAAAGACGGTGCACGGCAACCTCATAGTAGGACCGAACGCTGTGGAGACGACCAGAAACGACAAATCCACAACGAGGGAAGGACTGGCATATGTCCAGAGAACGGCGCTGAGGTCTGTACCTTCCATCCAGTTCAGGGAGAACATAAGGAACTTCGCCGGAATAAGGGCCAACACCGATTCCGATGAATTCATCATCGGAGAGAGCAAAAGCGCAAAGGGCTTCCTGAATCTCGCGGGCATCAAATCCCCGGGACTCACGGCAGCAGCTGCGATAGGGAGATATGCCGGAGAGCTCCTCAAACAGATGGGCCTCTCCATGACGGAGAAGGAATCGTTCGATGACACACGCGAGGTCGTGAGGTTCAGGGAACTGAGCGACGAGGAAAAGAACGAACTGATAAAGAAGGATCCCGCCTACGGAAGAGTCATATGCAGGTGCGAGACCGTTACGGAGGGCGAGATAATCGCCGCGCTGCACTCGGTCATACCTGCGAGGAGCGTAAACGGCGTTAAGCGCAGATGCAATGCCGGAATGGGACGCTGCCAGGGAGGGTTCTGCTCGCCGAGGGTCTGCAGGATCATAGCCAGAGAGCTCGGGATAGACGAGACCGAGGTGCTGGAAGAGAAGGAAGGCAGCAACATCCTGTATTCCAGGCTGAAGGAGGTATGAACATGTACGATCTGATCGTAATCGGAGGAGGCCCCGCGGGTCTTGCCGCAGCTCACGCGGCATGGGAGAAGGGCGTCAGGAAGATCCTTATCCTCGAGAGGGACAGGGAGCTTGGCGGAATACTGAATCAGTGCATTCATAACGGGTTCGGAGTAAAGACCTTCGGCGAGGCTCTGTCCGGACCGGAATATGCAGCCCGCTTTGAAGAACTTGTTGAAAAAACAGGGATAGAAGTCAAGACCGATACCATGGTCCTTGACGTGGATCCCGACAGAAACGTATACGCAGTCAATCCTACAGACGGATATGTCACCTACAGCGCAAAGGCAGTCGTGCTGGCGATGGGGTGCAGGGAAAGGACCAGAGGAGCGATATCGATCCCGGGATCAAGACCTGCCGGAGTTTTCTCCGCGGGCACTGCCCAGAGATACATGAACATCGACGGATTCATGGTAGGCAAAAGAGTGGTCATCCTCGGGTCCGGAGATATCGGGCTCATCATGGCCAGAAGACTTACCCTTGAAGGCGCGAAGGTCCTCGCGTGCGTTGAGATCATGCCCGTGAGCAGCGGACTGCGCGCAAACATCGCCAGATGCCTGGAAGATTTCGGTATACCGCTGCTGCTCTCCCACACGGTCACGGAGATCAGGGGAGACAGGAGGGTCACCGGAGTCACCGTACAGGAGGTCGACGACAAGATGGCTCCCATACCGGGGACCGAACAGTACTTCGACTGCGACACGCTGCTGCTGTCCGTGGGACTGCTCCCGGAGAACGAACTGACCAAGAAGGCGGGGATAGATCTGGATCCCAGGACCAGAGGAGCATACGTGTTCGAGAACAGGGAGACGGAAACGGAGGGAATATTCGCCTGCGGAAACGTCCTGCATGTCCACGACCTTGTGGACTATGTCTCTGAGGAGGCAAAGTTCGCCGGAGAAGCGGCGGCTGAGTATATCGCCAACGGAGAGAGACCCAGAGAGAGCTTCTCGGTGACGACATCCGGAGGAGTAACCTATACGGTGCCTCAGAAGATCAGGAAGGACAGCGGGATGAAGCTGATCAACGTCTATCTGAGAGTCAACAGAAAAGTCAAAAAGGGAGACATAGTCATCGCGTCACCGGAGAAAGAGATCGCCAGATACCACAAACAGAATCTCGCTCCCGGAGAGATGATAACGGTGGGGCTTCCCTCGGTGCTGCTGCCTGCGGACGGCGGTTCCGATACATTGAACGTGAGCCTGGAGGTTACAGAAGCATGAGAAATATGACATGCCTTGAATGCCCGATGGGGTGCCAGCTTTCCATAGACGAACAGACGCTGGAGGTCACAGGAAACAACTGCCCGAAGGGGGAGGCCTTCGCCAGGGCGGAGATCACCAATCCGGTCAGGATCCTGACGACTACAGCTGTGATAGAATCCGAAACTGAGAGCATGCTGCCGGTTAGGACTAAGGATCCCATCCCGAAGGGCAGCATGGACGCGGCGATGAAGGCAATAAAGAACGTAAGAGTCAAAGCCCCGGTCGAGGTCGGCGATATAATCGTGGAAGATCTCGTCGGTACCGGCGTGCCGCTCATCGCCACGAAGAGAGTCCTGAAATAAGAATTGCCGGGGATCGACCGGCGTGAGGGATCAATGCTTGATATTTTGACGTGCAAACTGCTCAGAGCGATCGGAGCAAAGATAGGCAGAGGGAGCAGCCTTCCCGGAAAGATCTGCAGAAAGATCTGGCCCGGAAGTCTGAAGACTCTGAAGCTGCCTGATAAGATCATAGCCGTGACGGGATCAAACGGAAAAACGTCGACGGTCGCGATGATCTGTGAGATCGCCGAAAAGGCCGGTCTCAAGGTGGTATGCAACCGCGAAGGAAGCAACCAGATCGAAGGGATCACCACTCTTCTTCTGAGCAGCGCCGATCCAAAGACGAGGAAGGTAGACGCGGACGTTGTGATACTGGAGAGCGACGAGAGGTTCTGTCAGTATACGTTCAAGGAGGTCGTTCCTTCCCATATGGTGATAACGAACCTGTTCAGGGATCAGCTCACCAGGAACGGACACAGGGAGTTCGTCAGAGGCGAGCTCAGGAAAGGCATCCCCGACAGCACCAGACTGATACTGAATTCCAATGAACCGCTGTCCTGCGCTTTCGGGAACGGAAGGAAGGGAACGCTCTATTACGGCGTTTCCGCGCCGGAGCTCATGGAGGAGCCCGGCATTCCTCATGCATATGATGACGGCGCTTTCTGCCCTGTGTGCGGAGGAAGGATGAAATACAGCTACAGGATCTCCGGACATGTGGGATCCTTCTGCTGTGAGAAGTGCGGCTACAGTTCGCCGCAGGCGGATCACTCCGTGACCGGAACGGAAGACGGCAGTCTGATCATCGACGGGGAGCTGAAGGTCGCGCCTCAGATCCTCAACGAAGCCTTCGCGCAGAACATCATCGCCGCTTATACAGCGGCGGTGGAAGCCATCGGGATAGATCCCAAGAAAGCTGCCGAACTTATCGACGGCATCGAACTTGACAACGGCAGAGTCGTGGAGTTCGACCTGAACGGTCACCCCGGAAGGTTCATGCTGTGCAAACACGAGAACTCCATGGCATATAACGGAGCCATCTCCACAGCCCTCAGGGATCCCGCAGACGGAGTCACTGTGGTATTCATCGTGGACAGGCTCTCAAGGAAATATGTGGCCAACGACATGTCCTGGCTCTGGGACGTGGACTTCAACAGACTCTCCGATCCTAAGGTCAGGAAAGTGATCCTCTCCGGAGGATTTGCCCACGATGCCGCGGCAAGGATGCTGGTGGGCGGAGTGCAGGAAGAGAAGCTTATCATAGAGCCCGATCTGGACAGGATGATGACAGCCGCGGCGGAAAGATCGGAGGGGAGCATATACGTGATGACATGCTTCACTGACCAGTACAAGTTCCTCGACCGGCTCAGGAAATACGGCAGGGAGGCAGCAAAATGATCAACATCGTAGCGGCATACCCCGACTATCTGGATCTGTACGGGGAATACTCTGCGGTAAGACTGCTGCAGAAGAGGCTCACGGCTGCCGGACAGCAGGTCCGCGTCACGGAGCTGGGCTTCGGAAGATACTCCGACCTGGAGAGCGCCGACATGGTCTATTTCGGCGCGGGAACCGAGGACAGGATCCTGGCGGTTCTGGATCATATCAGGCTGTACTCGGAACAGCTCAAAGCCTTCGTCGAGAGGGGAGGGTTGCTTGAAGCTGCCGGAAGTTCCATGGCGATCTTCTGCAGGGCCGTTACGGACACCAGGGACGGAAAGACATATGAGGGACTGGGTATGTTCGACGCCGAAGCGGTGATAACGCCCAAGAGGCGCTACGGGGAACTGATCTGCTCGGACGGCAGCGGAAATAAAGTCATCGGTGCGGTGAACAGTTCCATCGACTTCAAACGCGCAGAAGGTCAGAAAGAGATGTTCACGGTGCTGTGGGATTCATCGGACAGGTTCCCGAAGGGATCCGCAGAAGGATTCCGTACAGGGGACAATGTGTTCGCCAGTGAGATCACGGGACCGCTGATCTGCCGCAACCCGTTCCTGCTGAACAGGATCGCGGAAAAGCTCTCCGGAGAGAGACTTCCTGAGTGCGGGGAACTGTGGTATACCGAGCTTCAGAAGGCCTATGACCACGCCCTTGATGTGCTCCTGAAGGAATCTCACCTTCAGTAGGAACATAGCTGTAAGGAGCAGGCTGAAACAGCTGGGCTTCCTTGCAGTGGAGATAGTCATCTGATATAATTACTCAGCCTTCGGGAAGAAGGCCGGACGGGGTGTAGCGCAGCTGGTAGCGCGCTAGTTTTGGGAACTAGATGTCGTCGGTTCGAATCCGGTCACCCCGACCATCATAAAACCGCCTGAACGGGGAAGGATCCCATTGATCAGGCGGTTTTCTTATGCTGTTTTTTAATGATCAGTTTCTGTCTGAGTCCTTCAGGGCCCTGATGGTCTCCTTCTGCTCAGCGGTCAGCCTTCTGCTCTCGACTGCCTTTTGGAGGGATTTGTTTCTTGTCCAGCTGTCCAGCTCTGCCGTACTCAGGAAGGAAAGAGTCGTCTCATACTGCTTTGCGAGAGCGGTGGCGTAATACCATGCGGCTGCCATCCTGACATAGTACTCGTCATTCCCGTTGGCGGTCAGGCGCACCTTCTCCAGGCGCGCCGGGTCGAAGGAACCGTCAAGAAAATGGCGCATCAGATTGACTATCCCGAACCGGACCGTATAGGTGCGGCCGGAGGCCAGCCATTCCCCGATATAGGAAAGCAGTTCCTCCCTGTGTT
>JAFYZG010000063.1 GCA_017548825.1 Oscillospiraceae bacterium | reverse complement strand
GTCCGCGTTGTAGGTCGTGGTCGCCAATACGATCCTTCCGAAACGGAACGCATCTGCTACAGCCTTTGACATACCTGACCTGGCAAGATCATAAACGGTGACATCGGGGCACCCTTTAGCTCTCAGTTTCTCCGCCAGGAGTTCAACGGCGGCCCTTGTATGTCCGTAAACGGTGGTATATGCGATCATGATGCCGTCCTTGGTGACGGAATAGGATGACCACTTGTCATAAAGATCGATGTAGTATCCGAGATCCTCATTGAGCACCGGTCCGTGCAGCGGACAGATGATCTCAATGTCCAGCCCGGCTGCCTTTTTGAGCAGGGCCTGAACCTGAGCACCGTACTTGCCCACGATGCCGAAATAGTATCTCGCCGCCTCGTCCTCCCATGGCTCTTCCCTGTCCAGAGCTCCGAACTTGCCGAAGCCGTCAGCGGAGAAGAGGACCTTGTCAGCGCTGTCATATGTGACCATGACTTCCGGCCAGTGCACCATAGGCGCGGTGACGAATGTCAGCGTGTGCCTTCCGAGGACCAGCGTGTCCCCCTCACCTACGACAATGCGCCTGTCTTCGAAATCAGTCCCGAAGAAGTTCTGCATCATGGTGAAAGCCTTCGCCGATGATACTATCACCGCTTCCGGGTAGGTCTTCATGAAATTCACGATGTTGGCGGAATGATCCGGTTCCATGTGCTGGACCACCAGATAATCGGGCTTCCTTCCGTTGAGTCCCTTTCCGAGATTATCAAGCCATTCATGGGTGAAACTGCGGTCAACCGTGTCCATGACTGCGGTCTTCTCATCCAGGATGAGGTAGGAGTTGTACGACATGCCGTTTGGGACCTTGTACTGTCCCTCGAACAGGTCGATCCTGTGGTCGTTCACTCCGATGTAAACTATGTCGCGGGTGATCTCCATTTAGTTGTCTCCTTATATGTTTATTTTTATCTATAATTGATTATAAAGCACAGGGCGCTGTACGTTCCATGTACGGCGTCCGTTTTTTCAGCTGCCGAGCACCTTCTCCAGAAAGCTCCTGATGTATCCGAGATACTGTTCCGGAGCAACTATCGCCGACAGGGCATGCTCTGCTCTCGGAATCAGATGTATCTCCTTGTATCCCTTCGCCGCGTTAAACATGTCCTGCGAATTCTTGGGATCGATCAGCGTATCATCCTCCCCATGGATGAACATGACCGGGACGCTGCTGTCAGCCAGCGCTTCTATCGGTCTCATGTCTTTGAACGAGCATCCGTACCTCATCATCAGGCCGAGGTTTTGCATATCGGCCAGGAACCCGGGCAGTTTCATGTTTTTGATCCCGTTTCTCAGCACGTTCTCTATGTCCGAGAATCCGCAGTCGGCGACTGCGAAATCGACATGCGGATGATATCTGAGCGACATTATCGTGGATGCGGCGCCGAGGGATTCTCCCTGGAGACCGAGAACCGTCAGGTCCGGATATCCGCTTCTTGTATCTTCTATCAGCAGAGCTAGATCCTTCCCCTCTTTCTTGCCGTATGTCGTGAAGGTCTTTTCGTTCTCGCCGTGCCCTCTTATGTCGTATATGATGCAGTGGAAGCCAAGTTGACGGTAGAACCTCGCGTATTTCAGCGCTCCCATGCGGTTGTCGGTGAATCCGTGGGTGATGATCACATATCTGCTGCTTTTCTCCGCGGCTTTCAGCAGCTGCACATGCAGCAGATATCCTTCGTCTCCCTGCACGGTATAGTCCTCTTTCTCCGCCTCACCGTAGAAGGATGTGTCGTACCGCTCCGACTGCCAGTTGAGAGCCTCCTCAAAGGTCTGTCTCTTTCCGTTGACGACATACGATGCCAGGAATATGCACGACGCGATGAACAGCGCCAGGATCCCCGCAATCACATAACCCATTATTCTCGGTCTCCTCTTCAGTCTTTCTCATAGCTGCAGCCGTTGAACCGGGCCAGCCTTCTGACGGCTGAGTCTATCCTGCCGGTCAGTTTCTTTGTCTGTATCACACCGGGCTCCAGCCAGATACCGTTCACAGTCAGTGTTCCTGCTTTTCTGTCTGCCCTGGGCTCTATCCTGCCTATGAACCGGTCACCGTATATGATCGGGAGCACATAATACCCGTACTGCCTCTTGGCGGCGGGCGTGTAGATCTCCCAGGAGTATCTGAATCCCCAAAGCGCTTCTATAAGTTTTCTGTCCCAAAGCATCGGATCCAGCGGAGCCAGGAACTCAAGTCTCTGCTTTGTGTCTGCCTGTCCGTTCATCACGGCTTTCATCATGGGCATATCAGCGCTAAGCACATAAAACGGAAAACGTATACCATCGACTTCTATTCCCGTTATATTTCCGCTTCTCTCCAGCCGCTCAAAGGACTCTTCTCTCTGCTGCGCAGTCATTTCTATCCCGAGCCATGCGTCGGAACGGCGGTTCCACAACATCCCCACGGCACCGATCCTTCTGAGGATGCGCCAGTCGGTGAACGAGTCCCTGTCCGCACACGGATCGGGAGCGTTCAGCAGTTCAGGAGAAAGATATCTCTCCGCAAGATCGTAGAACTTTCTGGATCCGCTCTTGTGATGGATCAGGAGCACTCCATCCGTGTACAGCTGCTCCAGCACAGACCGCGCCGCATTGGACTCGGTGTGCCAGTTGCCGCTCCAGTGCATGGAAGAATGCCAGAATATCTTTCCTTCTATGGGCAGCATATCGCTGCTGACTGCTCCGTTCTTCCGGATAAAGTCGATCGCCGTCTCCTCCAGCTCTTGGATGCCCTCGAACTTCCTGCCGTGTTCCATGCTCCTCTGCCTGTAAGCGGAGAAATACGGCCAGTCCTCGCTGGGCCATATCGACAGTTCCTTGTCG
>JAFYZG010000062.1 GCA_017548825.1 Oscillospiraceae bacterium | reverse complement strand
ATGGTGGACAGCCGCACAAACAATGCCAGGGACATTATCGAAGCACTCCGGACCGGTATCGGTCAGAATATCAGAGTCTTTGAGACTGAGATCCCTCATTCGGTACGTGCGGCGGAATGCAGTCTTACCGGCGAGAGCATCTTCTCCCACGACTGGAACGGTAAGGTTGCTACAGCTTATGAGGCATTGACGAAGGAGGTGGAAGACATTGAAAGAGCGGCCAAAAATCGATCTGGGCATGACTGGATACGATGAGCTTTTCATGAACGATCAGGAGCGTGCTGAAAATAGGCTCCCGAAGATTTACGACATCCCTCTCTCTGAGATCGATGACTTCCCGGACCATCCCTTCAAGGTGAAGGACGATGAAGACATGCTTCAGCTTGTCGAGAGCGTTCGGGAGCGTGGTATCATCACGCCGATTACCCTTCGTCAGAAAGAAGACGGAAGATATGAGATCGTTTCCGGGCACAGACGTAGAAGAGCCTGTGAGATCGCAGGTCTTGAAGCGATTCCGGCAGAAATCAAGGAACTGTCGAGGGATGAGGCCATTATTCTTATGGTTGAGTCCAATCTTCAGCGCTCCGTGATTCTGCCGAGCGAGAAGGCATTCTCATATAAAATGAGACTTGAAGCTTTGAACCGCCAAGGTCAGAGAACCGATTTAACTTCCGACCCACTGGGTGGGAAGTTTGCAGGACAAGAAACAGCTGCAATCGTCGGCAGGGATGGCGGAGACAGTCAAACCCAAGTTAGACGCTATATCCGCCTCACAGAGCTCATTCCGGAGCTTTTGGATATGGTGGACGAAGGCCGTATTGCTCTGCGTCCAGCTGTAGAACTGTCCTATCTGAACGACATTGAGCAGCAGGATCTCGTGGAAGAAATCGGTCTGACTCTCGCCACGCCTTCGCATGCCCAGGCTATCAAAATGCGGAACTTCTCAAAAGAAGGCAAACTTACACCGGAGGTCATCGAGTCCATCATGTCCGAGGAAAAACCGAATCAAAGGGAGAAGATCAACATCCGCTACGAAGACGCCAGGCGCTATATCCCTTCCAGTGTTCCTTATGAAAAAACCGGTGAGTTTGTTTTGAAAGCGCTTGAATACTATCACCGGCATCTGGAACGTCAGAGAGATGACGCCAGGTAAATCGCACGCCAAGGGAGTGGTCTGCCCTTTTTCGGAACGGCGTAGCCGTTTCCCCCCTCACACTCCCCCCATAACTCAATACTTCCTGTTACTTGCTGAAAGAAAAAATCATAGAGTTGTTTCTTCAGGAAGTGATCCGTAGACTGGTCACGAAGGAGGCCATCCCGATGAAAAGAATATGGATCATACTCCTGACAGCATCATTGCTGGTTCTTGCCGGATGCGGCGGAAAAGAGCCAGTTGCTTTTTCAGGAAGTAAAGAGTCGCAGCCGCCGGGAATGGAAACACCGGTGGAAAGCGCTAAGCCGGTTGAAAACACAGAACTTCAGCAGGAATCGACGGAGAACAAAGCAAACGTCATAGAACCTTCTGAAGCCAGCACAACTGAATATGTCCCTGCGGTAAGTGTTACCACAGCTGATGAGAATGAGGCTCCGTCATCTGAACAGTCTTCTTCTCAGCCGGTAAATGAAGAACCGGAATCCCGTCCGTCCGAAGCGGAACCGGAGCCGACTACTCCTGAACCACAGGAACCGCCAGCCCCGTCAGAAACGCCGCCGGATCCTGTTGGGGAACCCCCAGAGGAAGTCCCTGTCCAAGAGCCTGAACCGGAATCCGATTTCGACATCGGTTACTGGATCAGCTACGCAAAAGGAGCTGCAGCCGAAAAAGGGCTGGCCCTTGATTCTTCAGCTGTGGACTGCTGGGACAACCCGATCACGGCAAACCCGGACTGCGTTTACCTGGAACGGGACATCGACGCCAGACTGAGCCGATACGCCGGTGATGAGGATATCACCGCTGTCTGGATATGGTACGAGAGTATCGGTACAAACAAGTATCTGATCTACATCGGATACGCATAAACCAAATACTATTTCGAGAGAAGCATCGTAGAGATACGGTGCTTTTTTCATGCCTTGAAGGAGGTCAACGAATGAAAAATCACATTAAGAAAGGCATTTCGGGACTGCTTGCGTTCCTGATGTGCTTTACGGTTCTGCTCAGCACCGGTGTAACGCCCGCATTTGCGGCCTCGGAAACCTGTACCACATATTCGGTCGGCTTTCCGAGAGACGGCGACGCAAACCAGGTCTATTCCAATGAGGTCTGGGGTCACCCGGCACTGACACACATGAACGGATGGCATTCCAACGATGTGGATCTGACTACGCTTCACTGTATGAACGGCTATGACGGACAGATCTGTTACTGCATTGAGCCTGCAGTTGAAAGAGAGATGGGCGAAACGATGAGCGGCTTCGGTGAGGATTTCTGGGACAATTACCCCAGCAACCTGAACAATACCATCCAGCCGGACGATATCAAAATTCTTCTAGGCCGCATTATGCAATACGGTTACCACGGTACTCTCTCCACAGCATGGCGTTCCCAGAACTCAGCCGACGCGGATAAGATCGCGCATGCCTACGCTACCCAGATCCTCGTCTGGGAGACGATTGTTGGAGAACGCGACGCCAACTTCAACCACGTGAGCACCGGAAGCTATGATCCCATCAAAGCTGTGCTCAGATCCGGCCATCCGCTGTACAGCAGGATCAATTCCTATTACGACAGCATCGTCGCCAGTGTTCAGAATCATACGAGGATTCCGAGCTTTATGAAAAAGAGCTCCGGAAGCGCTCAGGAGATCGAGCTTGAGTGGAACGGCAGCGAGTACACTGCTACCCTGACCGATACCAACGGGGTTCTCTCCAACTTCAGCTTTACTGCCAACGTCACCGGCATGAACTTCAGCGTTAGCGGCAATAAGCTCACAATCACTACTGCCACTGCCCCGACAGACACGGTGACAATCAGTGCGACAAAGAATCAGACGAGATCCGGTGTTATTGTCTGGAGCGACAGCAAACATCAGTCCAGCGGTCACCAGGATACCGTGACTTACTCCGCGACCGTGAGCGATCCCGTTAAGGCGTTCCTGAAAGTCAAGGTGAGCTATGGCTCTGCCAAGATCATCAAAACGTCCGAAGACGGAGTTGTCTCCGGCATTACCTTCACTGTTGTCGGCGAAGGCGTGAATCAGACTGTTACCACAAACGCGGACGGTGAGATCCTTGTCGAAAATCTCATGCCCGGCACTTACACCGTGACCGAACAGGGCTATGACAGATACGAGCCGCAGGAGACCCGCCGTGTGACGGTCGTCAGCGGACAGACTGCTACTGTTTCCTTCAACAATGTCCTGAAGCGCGGAGAGCTTCGCGTGACAAAAACTTCGGAAGACGGCCTGAATGAAGGCGTGACCTTCCATCTTTACGGCACTTCGCTCAGCGGCATTCCCGTGGACGAATACGCTGTGACGGACGCTTCCGGCATCGCGGTATTTGAGGACGTGCTTATCGGCACCGGCTACACGCTGGAAGAAGTCGATACGGCAATCAGATACGTGGTTCCCGACAGCCAGAGCGCTGCTGTCGAATGGAACAAGGTCACCGAAAAGAGTTTCTCCAACATCCTGAAGAAGTTCTGCGTGACCGTCACCAAGTCGGACAGTGAGACCGGATCCGCTCAGGGTGATGCTTCTCTCGCGGGAGCAGCGTACGGAATCTACAAGGACGGTCAGCTCATGGATGTCTACTACACGGATGAAAACGGTCAGTTTACTACCGGCTACTATGTTTGCGGCAGTGACTGGACTATCCGTGAGATCACTCCTTCCGAAGGATATCTGCTCGATTCCACAGTATATCCTGTCGGCGCTGAAGCAAAGAACTACAGCATCGAACTCAATAACGCGCCCGCCGTTGATGTGACGGAACGCGTTATCAAGGGCAATATCGCTATCATCAAACACACCGACGAGGGCGAGACTCAGATCGAGACTCCCGAAGAAGGAGCAACCTTCCAGATCTATCTCAAGGCCTCCGGCAGCTTCGATGCCGCCAGTGAATCCGAAAGAGATACTCTGGTTTGCGATGAGAACGGATTTGCCCAGAGCAAGGATCTCCCATACGGCGTGTACACGGTCCATCAGGTATCCGGCTGGGAAGGCCGTGAGCTTATGAAGGACTTTGACGTGTTCATCAGTCAGAACGGCGAGACCTACAGATATCTCATCAACAACGCAAATTTCAGATCCTTTATCAAAGTCATCAAGGTGGACGCCGAGACCGGATGCACCATCCCTTATGCCGGAGCAGGTTTCCAGATCTACCGTCCTGACGGGTCTCTGGTCACCATGACCTTCACGTATCCTTCAGTGACGACTATTGACACCTTCTACACCAACGATGAAGGCATGCTGATCACCCCTGAAATGCTGGAGTACGGAACCGGCTATAAGCTGGTTGAAGTCTCCGCTCCCTACGGCTATGTGCTCAGCAATGAGGCTGTTTCCTTTGATGTCACTGAAGACAACTCCACCGAAGAGGACGCTGTGAGGATCGTCGAGGTACGCTTCTCCAACATGCCCCAGAAGGGCGTGATCAGAGTCTCCAAGTCCGGTGAAGTCTTCGCGACGGTAACCGAAAGCTCCGGGATCTATCAGCCCGTTTACGAGGTGCAGGGTCTTCCCGGTGCGGCTTATGAGATCACAGCGGCGGAAGATATCTACACTCCGGACGGCACTCTCAGATACAGCGCGGGTGAAGTCGTGGACACTGTAATCACCGGTGAAGACGGCGTTGCTGAAAGCAAGCCCCTCTATCTCGGCAAATACGAGGTCCGCGAAACGGAAGCTCCATACGGTATGGTCATCAATACGGAAGTCTATTCCGCAGAGCTTGTTTACGCCGGTCAGGAGATCGAGATCACCGATACTGCTGTCAGCTTCATGAACGACCGTCAGAAGGCTGAAATCAGTCTTGCGAAAGTTCTTGAACCGAACAAGCAGTTCGGCATCGGCATGAATGATGAGATCTCCGCTATCACATTCGGATTCTATGCGGCGGAGGACATTACGGCTGCGGACGGGTCCGTGATT
>JAFYZG010000061.1 GCA_017548825.1 Oscillospiraceae bacterium | reverse complement strand
TCATGGCAGTGCCATATCTCCGTCTCGGGAACTTCTCTGAGTCCTTCCAGTGAAGACGCCCTCCTGAGCACTATGCAGTCATAGGCAGGCACCGAAGCGGTGAAGTAATACATTCCGTCTTCCTGCATGATGTACGGATCTGCCCTCTGTGCGATGAATGGAACATTGTATCTCGTTTTTTTGTAATTTGTCTGATTCATAGCCTTCTCCCGATCCAACATTTTCCTCTTTCTTCAATAGTAACACAAAGGCGGAAGATTTCCTTCCGCCTGGTTGCTGCTTTATCGTGTTTTTCTCATTTCCCGATCAGCAGAAGACTGAACGCTATAAGGATCTGCCCGGCGTAATAGAGGCTTATGTTGGTATTTCTCAGGCTCTGCCTGAACTCTCCTCCGAACGTGTTGAGGATGAGAACTATATCGCTTACCAGGAACAACGCCGCTCCGGCAGCGAATACCGCAGTAAAGGCGGACGGAGATGTGATCAGGTTGCCCACTGCGACGCAGTTGAGAAGCATGATGGCTCCGATATAAACGACGCCGAACACCTTGAACGCCGTCTTTGCCGTGATCCTCCTGAAGATCCAGATCATGAGCAGCGCCGTCAGGACCGCTCCCGCGGCTATACATACAGCAAGGCTGGAAGACATCCCCATGACTGCAGCAAGATACAGGATATGTCCTGTGAGGAACACCAGGATCCCCACCAGGAATATGAGCTGTCCTTTCTCGCTGAACACCATCCGCAGGTTCAGCAGCACATCGGCAACGCATCCGACGACGAGTCCGCAGACGATCAGCTTAGCGGCGTGCGTACCGGGACTGCACAGCAGCCCGATACCGACGAAACAAAGAGATGCAAGTCCTTTAAGGACCACTGCCGGGACATATCTCTTTCTGCTCTCGATATACAGAAACGCTCCTGCGAGCATGATGCACAGACAACAAAGTACACACTGCATGATCTGTTCCTCCCTTTCTTTCCAGATCAGTGTTAAATCTTCTTTTTCACATACGCTCTTTTATGGTCTCACATAAAGCTTCCGCATCTCCGCTGACTCCGTCGAAACGGTAATCGTAAGTTCCTCCGTCGAATGATCCGTGTTTGCGTTCGAGCATCTTTGCCACCGGATCCGGCAGGTTTCCGTGCATTCTCTCCCTGAAGCGTTCCTTTATCGTTTCGATATCAGCGCTCACAAGTATCCTTACCGCTTCTTCTGGCAGAAGATCCGTAAGCTCCTGTTCAGAGATGACATATATCACGTTGTCCCCGTTCACTGCCTCAGTCAGTTTCTTTCTGAACAGCGCCGCTGCCATGGCTTCGGACTTTGCCATCCTGAGATAGTCTTTCCCCGTTATTATCTCCGCTCCGATGGCTTTCCCTATCTTCTCTGCCAGCGTTGATTTCCCGCTGCAGTTCTCTCCGATGATACCTATGACCATTAAGCAGTTCCCTCTTTTCTGTTTCTGTCAGTCGACCAGACTGCATATCAAATTGACCGCGTCCGGCACGTCCTCATCGAAGTATCCCGAATCCCTGAATCCCGCTCTGCGGTAAAGCCGGATGGCCACCGCGTCATCCTTTTTGACACAGACCTCCACGTGATTGTATCGGCCTTCCCTTCTCAGCTCGTCCAGTATCAGTTCCAGAGCTCTGGTGCCGTAGCCTCTCCCCTGATACCTGCGGTCTATCATGAATTGCTGAAGATCATACCCGAGAGGTTCATCTGTGAACTCTCTTACAAGAGCCATACCCACGACAGTCCTGTCCGCCTCTATCACATATATCCGTCCGCCGCAGCCGCGGTAGACATAGCCTCTTGCCAGGATGCCCTGCGCAGGAGCGACGAACCTCTTCTGTCCTTCTTCCACGGACAGCGAAGCCACTTCCATCCAGTTCTCTTCTGTGACTTCCGACAATCTGATCATTGCCTCAGACATACCACGCGCTGTGCTCCTTCACATGTCATACACGGTCATGCTCACTCCCGTGTCCATGACAAGGATAGTTTTGGACACTCCCGCGACCCTTGCAGTTACATAGATGTCGCCTGCGGCTCCTCCGATATTCATGATCTGCAGGAACCACACGACCCACTCCCATCCGCGGAGGAACACCTGCAGCACCGCGAATATGATCCCCCAGAGAACGACAGGAGCTAGCGCGATGCATATATACTGCCGTTTAGGAAAGTAATCCTTACTGCTTCCTGCAAAGGCGTACATCCCAGTAAATCCGTATTTTACCTGCTTCCCGCCCATGCACTTCATTGTGATCCCGTGAGTGAACTCGTGCAGGACCACGTAGATGACGGTACCCAGGATCAGCGCCGCCAGTGCCGGCAGCAGCAGTCCTTTATCCGCCATCTCGGATATCCATACCATGAAGGGTTTTCTTATCTCCATGATGATATACATGGCAAGCGATACCGCTCCGCCGATCCCGTTGACGATCAACGCCTCTTTCTTGTTCTTCTGCAGATCTATGGAACAGACCTCTTTGTAATTCTCAGGCAGGACCTGTACTGTATCCACGGGCAAATCCTCCGCTAATTTCTTTCCGGAACAATATGTTCCTTCGGATATTATACAGCATTTTCTTTTCCGTCCCCTATCTTTCACAGAGTGCTTTCTGTTTCTTTTCGAATAATATACAATTACTATGAACACAGTGAAAGGACGACGGACACATGCTGGAGCCCATGGACACCTTCTTTGCTTCAAGACTGAGCGGGTACGACGAGCATATGCTCCGGGACATAGAAGGCGCGTCTGAATTCTATCCTTATACAGCTTCTCTTCTCCCTTCCGGCCCGGGCAGAAGGATACTCGATCTTGGCTGCGGAACAGGACTGGAACTGGAATACTATTTCCACGAAGGCGGAACTGCTGCGCTTACCTGCATCGATCTCTCCAGGGAGATGCTGGACGTGCTTGTCTCAAAGTTTCCTGACAAGGACATAAAGACGTTCTGCGCCTCATATCTTGATATCCCGCTCGGCGAAGACCTGTACGATGCCGCTGTTTCCGTGGAATCTCTTCACCACTTTACGGAAGAAACCAAGCAGGCTCTTTACAGGAAGCTCCGCCGTGCGCTCAGAGACAAAGGCATCTTCGTGCTGACAGACTATTTCGCCTCCTCCGAGGAAGAAGAGATCGCAATAGCGGAAGAAGCCTTGAAGCTCCGCGCCGAACAGGACATACCTGCAGAGGCTCTGGTCCACGCAGATATCCCCTTCACCGTTCAGCATGAGATATCCGTCCTGCTGGAGAGCGGTTTCTCCCGTGCAGGAGTCCTGAGGTCCTGGGGGGCGACGTCAGTCGTCCTCGCGGAAAAATGATCAGAATAAACTTCATATAAAGGAGCAACGAAATGTACAAGACCGAAAAATTCGATGCCGCCACATTCGAGCCCAAGAGGTTCGAGAGCGACCACACCATCACCCTGAGGGGCAAGGAGATCAAGTACCACACGGTATGCGAGGACAACGTGTTTTATGACAACACCGGCAAGCCCATCGCCACACTTTTCTCCTACTCCTATTTCAACAAGAGCGACAAGAACCTCAACCGCCCCGTCATCTTCGGATACAACGGCGGACCGGGCAGCTGTTCCATGTATGTGCACGCCGGATTCTTCGGAACCAAGCGCGTGAAGTACGAGGATCCCGTGGACCGTCCCACTTCACTTGGGCCCTATGAGGTCATCGACAACCCCGACTGCCTGCTGGATGTTGCCGATCTGGTCATGATCGATCCCGTCGGCACCGGATACGGCGTTCTGCTCGATGAAGAGCATGCCAAGGACTTTTACGGCATCGAGGAAGACGCGGAATCCATCCTCACTTTCATCGAGAGCTGGTGTCACAGATATGACCGCTGGCTCTCTCCCAAATACCTCGTTGGCGAGTCCTATGGCTGCACCCGCAGCGCGACTGCAGCCGGTATCGCCTCAGGAATGGGCAAAGACAGAGGCTACGGCGTCCGTTTCGACGGCATCGTCATGATCGGCAACACCGTCACCATCGGCAAGTATTTCAACAGAGAAGTCCAGGTTGAGGATTCCGTCCTGTACTTCCCCACCTTCGCCGCCATCAACCATTATCACAACCACCCCTCTGACCAGTCCGTTGAGGAATTCGTCAAGGAGGCAAAAGCTTTTGCCGATCACGATTACCTGCTTGCTCTGTACAGAGGCGAGTCTCTCGTAGGTGAAGAACGCGAAGAGATCATCAAAAAGATCTCCTACTACACAGGTGTCTCCAAGGAGTATCTGGAAGCCCGCGCTCTCAAGGTAGACGAGGATTCCTTCCGCTCTGAAGTCATCAAGCACAAGGGTCTGGCCTGTTCAAGATATGACGGCCGTCTCACAAGACCTCTTCTGGTGCCGGGCAAAGTGGAAGAGAAAGTCGGTCCTCACGACGATGCCACAGGCGACCGCTACGACGCTTTCTTCTATTCCGCGCTGAACGGCGTGATCCTGCCCTACCTGAACGTCAAGCTCGACAGGCAGTATCAGACATACATGATCTACCGCGACAAGGACGGCAAGTACGGCTGGAACGAGGAGACCAAGGGCGGCACCACCGCCGAGAGGCTCCGCTCCGCCATGACCACCACCTTCGGAATGAGGACCTTCTTCGCCAACGGCTGGTACGACGACTGCACCGAGATCGGTATGGTCTACTACACCATGGACCACGCAGGCCTCCCCAAGGACCGCGTCTTCGTAAAGGGCTACAAGTCCGGACACATGATCTACATCAGCGAAGACAACACCAGGGAATTGGCAGAAGATATCAGGAACTTCGTCCTAGGCAAAGATCCCACCGCTTCCTGACGGTTTCCCGATAGTGTTTCATACAAAAAATAAGGGAGCATGCCTCCCTTCTTTTTGTTCATAATCAGTCTGCTTTCCGTTGTATTCTATTCATCAGTAATGTAAAATATGTAAAAATCTTCAGAGAGGTGTATTCATATGGATAAAAACCGCGCATGGGATCTTCTCAAGGAAATGAGCTTTATCCGCGTAGCCGGAACAAAGGAAGATCTTAAGACAGCCAAACTGCTGAAAGCCCACTGCGACAAAGCAGGCGTACCCGCAGTAATCGAGGACTTTGAGATCGAGAACTCAGTGATCACGGAAGCGACCTTTGAAGTTCTTGAACCCGAATACTGCAGCTATCCCGTGATAGGCATCGGCAAGACGCCCAACACAAAGAAAAACGGCGCAGTAGGCGGCTTCAAATACATCGAGAACGGTCTTGATGCAAACTTCACCGACATCAAGGACAAGATCGTTCTGGTGCAGGGCATGGTAAGGCCCGACGCCATGAAGAAGCTCGCCGACAAAGGTGCTCTCGGATATATCATGATCGGCGGCGACTTCTATGAGGAAGAGAGCATCAAGCACGAGCTCAGACCTTCCGACGCATTCGGCAAGGACAATCCTCTCCCCGGACACAAGATGCATATCGACGACGCCGAGAAACTGGTCCGCAGCAAGCCGACGAAAGTCAGGATGGTCCTGAAAAACAGGAAAAAGAAGGCAACTGCCCACAACGTGATAGCGACCATAGAAGGCACCGATCTCAAGGACGAAGTGATCATCTTCAGCGCTCACTGCGACTCCGTCCCCTATTCGACCGGCAGCTGGGACAACGCCACCGGCTCCGTCACCGTAATGGAGCTCATGCACTACTTCAGCAAGAATAGGCCGAGAAGGACCATGAAGTTCCTGTGGTGCGGCGCAGAAGAGATCGGACTCGTCGGATCCAGGAAATACTGTGAAGCCCACAAGGACGAGCTCGAGAAGGTCATCTTCAACATCAACTTTGACATGACAGGAGTCACTCTCGGATATGAGCACGCCTGCTGCTCCTGCAGCGAAGAGACGATGCATGCTATCCAGTATCTGGCCAACGTCGAGAACTATCCTCTCGACATCGAGCTCGGTATGTACTCGTCCGACTCCAGCAGCTTCGCCGGCGCAGGTGTGCCTGCCTGCACGTTTGCCAGGCTCAATCCCCGCGGCGGAGCCCAGATCCATAACCATCATGACACCATGGATCATCTCGATCCGGATTCCTTCATGATCACAGCGAATTTCGTCGCAAAGTTCGCCTCCCAGATCGCCAACTCCACCGTCAACCCGATCCCGAGGAAATTCGCGGACAAGGTTAAAAAGGCTCTGGAGGAGCGCAAGAGGTTCATGCCCGACGAGGAGAAGGAAGACAAGAAGTCCGCTGGGAAGAAGGGCGGAAATAAAGAAGATAAGCCCGCAAAAAAGGACGCTAAAAAAGAAGAAAAGAAATGATCTTCCTTTAAGCAATTACACGCTATGCGGAAAAACGACAGTTCACTGCAACAATCGGCGGCTGTAGCCCTACTTATATGACGGAAAGAGCAAAAGCTCTGAACAAACAG
>JAFYZG010000060.1 GCA_017548825.1 Oscillospiraceae bacterium | reverse complement strand
CCCACGGCGGAGTTCTCATCTTCCTTGACTTTAAGGGGAAGGAGGGGGTCGGCTTCAAAGAGATATGTCAGATTGAAGTGCAGGTGAGGGGACACGATCTCTCCGTTCTTGATATGGGCGCTTACGTTCAGGACTTCCAGGGAGACCGGTCCCTTGCAGAGGAACCTGAGACGGTCTATGCCGGTCTCTTCGGTAGCTTCCCTGAATGCGACCGCGGCGAGATCTCCGACGCCGTCGGCGTGTCCTCCGAGCCACGCCCAGGATCTGTAGATGTTGTGATAAGCCATAAGCACGCTGCCCCGCGTCGGGTCGGTTACCCACGCGGATGCGGTGAAATGCGCCACTGAGTCATCTCTGGTCAGAGCATCACTGCCTCTGTCCAGATAATCCAGTATCTGCCTTCTGTCGGCGGCTTCTCTGTCGCTGTTCGGAATATATCCATATACTATCTGACGTACAGTGTTCTTCTGATCCGGCATCTCCTGATCCTCCGAAACGGTGTTCTCCCTGTCAATTATACCAAATCGCTCCGTCGTGTTTGACTGATGTATCAGGCCGGACATACAATTATTACAGTAGAAAAAAGACACGCGTTTGATATCAGAAGGAGAAAAGAATTGATCACAAGAACATTTGAAGACCTTACTTTCCCCATGTTCGGATTCGGACTCATGAGGCTTCCGAACAAAGAGAACGGAGAACTGGACTGGGAAAAGTCCGTCGAACTGGTCAGGTACGGATACAACAAAGGCATCAGGTACTTCGACACGGCATGGCCGTATCTCGGAGGAAATTCCGAGAGGATAGCCGGAGAAGCTCTGTCCGTGTTCCCGAGAGACAGCTATCTGCTGGCAACGAAGTTCCCGGGACACAGAGTACCTGCGGGCACGAAGCCTGCTGAGATCTTTGAACAGCAGCTGGATAAGTGCAAAACGGAGTATTTTGATTTCTATCTGCTCCACAATGTGAGCGAAGCTTCGATGGCGATCTATGACAACCAGGAGATCATCGATTATTTCCTCGAGCAGAAGAGGCTCGGAAAGATCAGGCATCTGGGATTCTCCTGCCATGCGAGAAAAGAGAATCTGGAAGCGTTTCTCGACAGACATCCCGGTGTGTTCGAATTCTGCCAGATCCAGCTCAACTATCTGGACTGGACGCTGCAGGACGCCAAAGGCAAATACGAGCTCCTCACTGAAAGAGGACTGGGCGTGTGGGTCATGGAGCCCGTAAGAGGCGGAAAACTCCAGAGTCTCCCGGACGATCTCGGTGCGAAGCTCAAGGAACTCCGCCCGGAAGACAGCTATTCCGCCTGGGCATTCAGGTTCCTTCAGGCGCTGCCCAATGTGAGGATAGTCCTCAGCGGAATGAATGAGTTCTGGCATATCGACGAGAACGTCAGCACCTTCAGCGACGGAGGTCTGCTGACGGAGGAAGAGACCGAAGCGCTGCTTCAGGTCGCCGAGGCTCTTAAGGATTCCGTTCCCTGCACAGCCTGCAGGTACTGCTGCGACGGCTGCCCGATGGGACTCAATATCCCGCTGCTGATCAGTATCTACAACGAACTGAAGTTCGGCGGCGGCATGACGGCCAGCAACCAGGTCAAGGCACTGCCGGAAGATCAGCTTCCGACCAACTGCATAGGATGCGGCCAGTGCACCAATGCCTGCCCGCAGAATATAGACGTACCTTCCGTGATGAGCGACTTCGCTCAGCGGATAAGCACTATAAGATGATTTCAGGAGGAGCACACATGCAGAGAGTTCATGATTTTCTGAAGGAAGCAAAGACCTATTATCTCGCCACGGTGGAAGGCGACCAGCCCAGAGTCAGGCCGTTCGGCACCATCACGATCTTCGAGGGCAAGCTCTATTTCCAGACCGGCCTCATCAAAAAGGTCGCCAAGCAGCTGGAAGAGAACCCTAAATTCGAGATCTGTGCCATGAAGGGCGGAGAGTGGATCCGTGTCTCCGGAGAGGCCGTCCTCGATGAGAGGATAGAGGCCCAGCAGCATATGCTGGATGAGAATCCCGGATTGCAGAGGATGTACAAGGCCGGCGACGGCAACACCGCAGTGTACTGGATCAAGAACGGAGTCGCCGTGATCAGCTCCTATACCGCCGATCCCGTGACCATAGAATTCTAAAAAATCGGTATAAAGAAGAAGGACCGCGAAAGCGGTCCTTCTGTCGTTTTCAGATCTTTTCCCAGGGCATATCCTGATTCGTGAAGTGCCCGTACGAGGATATGGAGGAGAATCTCACTTCACGCAGGCCGAGGAAAGAGATGATCCCGGCAGGTGTGAGATCGTAGTCCCTGAGGCATTCCTCTGCCATGGAGGCATCCCACTTTCTGTCTGCCATCACGGCGACTGAGATCGGGTCTCTCATGCCGATGGCATATGAGAGCTGGACTTCCGCTTCTTTGAGCCCGTACTTTTTCAGAAGATATTTGGCCAGATATCTCGCCATGTACGCGGCGGTCCTGTCCACTTTCGTGGGATCCTTCCCGGAGAACGCGCCGCCTCCGTGGCGGCCTCCTCCGCCGTATGTGTCGCAGATGATCTTTCTGCCTGTGACACCGGCGTCTCCGAAACTGCCTCCGATCACGAACCGGCCGGTCGGGTTGCACAGTTTTCTGAAACCGCAGGACAGACCATATCTTTCAGCGGTCTGATCCATGATGCGTCCGGTGATCTCACGCACTCCTTCCGTGCTGAGCTCTTCTGCGTGCTGCGTGGAGATAAGGAAGGTGTCGATCACGGGCACGCTGTCGTCACCGAACCGGACGGTCACCTGTGACTTGGCGTCTGCGCCAAGCATCGGATGCCGGAGATCTCTGAGAGCCCGCAGGGCATCGGTCGCCAGCATGTATGACAGCGGCAGGCATTCCGGAGTCTCGTCACAGGCGTACCCGAACATTATGCCCTGATCCCCGGCGCCTCCGGTGTCGACGCCCATGGCTATGTCGGGACTCTGGCGGAATATCAGGTCCTCGAGCCTGAAGTCATAATCCAGTCCGATCTGCTCAAGAGCGCGGGATACCGCCAGGCTCTTGTCTATCTCCGCCGCACTGGTGACTTCGCCTGCCAGTACTATATGTTCGTTCTTTATCAGGACCTCGACCGCGACGCGGCTGTACGGGTCCTGTTCTAGATATGCGTCAAGAATGGAATCCGCGATGAAATCGCAGACCTTGTCGGGGTGTCCGCAGGACACCTGCTCACTGGTGAAAAGTCTCATTTTTTTCCTCCGTTACGCCAAAAAGAAAAGCCCGTCTATGACGGGCTGATAAACACGGATACCCATCATACAAGCTTTGGCACCTTACCCTAAAGGCAGGTTGCCGTGCGGTCTCAGGGCTTGTCCCTCGCGCACTCTCTATAGGTGATGTTTCATATTCATTTTTGCGCATCATTGAGGATGCTGAAGATATTTTATCAGAACTGCGAAGGAAATCAATGCGTTTCCCGGGAAAAACGAGGAACTGTCAGTTTTCTCTCCGTTTTCAACGGATATTCTCACGATATTCACATTAAGTCAATATACTGACAACATAAGACATGGAAAGGAGGCACCCGTATGGATACCGTTCATGCGCAGGGAAGATATGCCACACAGAAGAACTTTGAACGGAAAGAGAAGAAGTATCTCTTGTCATCCGGGCAGTATGACGAATTGTTTGGCGTCCTGAACGACAGGCTCCGGGAAGATGAGTACAGCCGTACCACTGTCATGAGCCTGTACTATGACAACAGCAGTTTCGACCTGCTTGGGAGATCCGCAGACAGACCCATGTACAAGGAGAAGTTCAGGATCAGGAGCTACGGTGTGCCTGATGACGATACGGCGGTCTTTGCCGAGATAAAGAAGAAGTTTGACGGAGTCGTCTACAAAAGACGAATACAGGGCAGGTACACGGAGGTACTGGATATGCTGGATGGGAATATCCTTCCCGACAGGGATATCCAGATCCAGAAGGAGATCCTCTGGATGAAGGAACGCTATGACCTGGCTCCCGCAGCCTTCATAGGTTACGACAGGACGGCATACACCAGCCCGGCTGATCCCGGATTCAGACTCACAGTGGACTCCGGCATCAGATACAGGCTCACGGATCTGGACCTGAGAAAAGGCGACCAGGGGACCCTGCTGCGCGAGCCGGGGTTCAGGATAATGGAGATCAAGACGGCCGGGAACATGCCTCTGTGGCTCACACAGATACTTTCGGAGAAGAAGATATATTCCGGTTCCTTCAGCAAGATAGGGACCTGTTATAAAGAAGTGATAGTCCCCGCCCTGAGATCAGGAGGGAACGACAGGAGGATACAGAATGTTTAACAGTATATTTGCAGAAAATGTCACGGTAGTCAGCATCCTGATAATGCTGGTATCCGCGGCGACGCTGGGGATCCTCAATTCTCTGGTGTTCTCGTTCAAAACGGTGCAGTCCAGGAGCTTCGCGGTGATGCTTACGCTGCTTCCGCTGGTCTCGGCGGTGATCATTTTCACCGTCAATGACAATCTCGGAGTAGGAGTTGCAGTGGCGGGAGCTTTCACCCTCGTCAGGTTCCGTTCAGTCGCCGGCAACGGCCGGGAGATGCTGGCCATATTCGCGTCGATGGCGATAGGCATGCTACTGGGCATGGGTTATATTGCATTTGCAGTTCTGGTGTTCTTTGCTATCGCGGCCATGTTCCTTGTGATAACTGCGACGGGATTCGGAGAGAGACACGAAGTCAGAACTCTCAGGATCCGTGTTCCGGAGGACCTGGACTACGACGGACTGTTCGATGACATCCTGGACAGATACACGTCGATGTGTCAGCTCGAGAAGGTGCGTACCGCAAACATGGGCACGGTATATGAACTTACCTATTCTGTCGCCATGAAAGATCTCGCCAGATCCAAGCAGATGATCGACGAGATAAGAGTGAGAAACGGCAATCTCAACGTCAGCATCGGTTCCTACGGAGAACACGAGAGCATCTGACACGGTAGAAGCAGATGAGAACAGGAAGGATAATAGGAATATTCGCACTGATCCTGATCCTTGCCGCAGGAGCAGTATACACGGTACTGTTCGGGAAACCGTTTGAGAAAACGGAAGATCCGGGTGGAACTCAGACCACTGTGATCACGGAACCCGAAGACGCAGACGGAGCAGCTCAGATAGTTCTTAACGGGAACTCGGCTCAGGTGACCGGAAGAGGGGCAACGGCAAGCGGAAGCACGGTGACCATTACAGGCGCCGGAACATACCGCATATCGGGGACTCTGACGGAAGGACAGATAATAGTGGACACGGATGACGACGATGCGACAGTGCTCCTGCTGCAGGGAGCGGCAGTATCGAATGCGTCCGATGCCGCGCTTTATGTCAAAAACAGCCACGGGCTGCTCATATATATGCAGGAAGGCACAGTGAACACCTTCACCAGCGGTCAGGAGACTGCGATAAGCGCGTGGTCTTCAGACAGTTCCGCGACGGGCGGGGCGGTGATGCTCAGTGATGACGCGGTCATCAGCGGCACCGGGACCCTGGAAGTATTCGGATACATAAACAACGGCATTCACTGCAGCAACGATCTTGCGATCGAGTCCGGGATCGTCAGCGTCACTGCCGTAAACAACGGCATCAAAGGAAAGGATACCCTTACGGTCAATGGCGGGACCATAACCGTCAATTCCGGAGGAGACGGCCTTAAATCCGATGACGATACGGATGAGAGCACCGGCATTCTCACTGTGAACGGCGGTACTGTAGAGATCACCAGCTGCGATGAGGGGATCAAAGCCACGACACAGATCATACTGACCGGCGGGGAGATCTCTGTGAAATGCTCCGACGACGGAGTCAATTGCGACGGAGATATCCTGATAAACGGTTCAGCAATGACGATAGAGTGCTCTGACGACGGTGTGCATGCAGACGGCAGTGTAACGATAGACTCGGGCACTGTGACTGTTACCTCATCCACGGAAGGAGTGGAAGGGAAGAACGTCACCGTCAACGGCGGAACGGTCAGCATCACGGCATCCGACGACGGGTTCAACTGCACCAACGGCGGCGGTTCCCAGTTCGGATGGGGACCGGGAGGAGGATACAATACCGGAGACCTGCCCTGTCTGACCATCAACGGCGGCACGGTATACGTGAACGCCCAGGGGGACGGACTGGACTCCAACGGAGATCTGATCATCAACGGGGGATATGTGGTCGTCGACGGGCCTTCCGGAAACGGGAACGGGTCGCTGGATTCCGGCACCGAGAGCGGAGGGACCATCACAGTCAACGGCGGCACGCTCCTCTCGATCGGATCCACCGGGATGGTGGAAGTTCCGGAGGATACCAGCAGTCAGATCACCTTTGCCTACAACGCGAACTTCAGCGCGGGCACGGCGATCAGGATCCTGGACAGCAGCGGGAACGTGCTTATCGAGCATACAGCCGTAAAGAGCGGCGGTAATATCATATTCTCATCTCCCGAGCTGGAGATGAACGGCGTATATGTCCTTCAGGTCGGCGGCAGTACGTATGATATAATCATTACGGAAACAGTAACGACTTACGGGCAGATGGGAGGGTTCGGCGGTTTCGGCGGAGGACCGGGAGGATCCGGTGGACCAGGAGGCGGACCCGGCGGCTTTGGCGGATCCGGAGGAGGACCGGGAGGTTTCGGCGGACCCGGCGGACCGTGATCTCCGGACATGATTCCGTCTCCCGATCAAGGGGACATATCACCATGAAGATAATAATCTGCGTAGACGAGAATCTCGGATATTCCTTCAATAAAAGAAGGCAGTCAAGAGACAAGACGATGCGCGAGCATATGCTCGGTGTCCTCCGCAAGGAGAACGCCGAGCTTTTCGTTAACGCTTATACGGCGAAGTCGCTGGAGAGCGACGGCCTTCTGACCGAAGCGGTGACCGTCGTCGATGAGGCAGGCGGGCCGGAGGATGCGTTCCTCATGGCCGCGGAGGAAGCGGGCGGATGGGCTTTCGTGGAGAACACGGACATCACAGGTTACCTGGACAGGATAGACGAGATGATAGTCTATCACTGGAACAGGCTCTATCTCTCCGATCTGAGCATCCCCGAAAGCTTCATGAAGAGCTTCAGGACCGTCACCAAGGAACTGTTCCGCGGGACGTCCCATGACAGCATGCATTACACGCGGATGGTAAAGATCAGACGCAGATCCGGCAGAAAGAAAAAGAGCGGCAGAGAAAGCTGAGGCGGGGCACACAGATGATCAGAAACAGGATCATATCGATAATAAGCGCGGCTCTGGTACTTTTGTCGCTGGTCGCTGTCCTCGTCTTCAGGACACTTCCGCCGGCGGACACGGAGCCTGATATACCGGACGGACCGGAGATCGTGATACCGGAAGGCCCGGAGGATCCGGACGGACCGGACGACCCGGGTGGCCCGGAGGATCCGGCGGAACCTCAGACCGTTATACCTGAGTCTGCAGGGGCGGCAGAGGGCAACGGAAGCGGACCCGCGCCACAGGCACCGGAGCTCACATGGCTGGAAGGGCTGGACATACCGGAGTACTCGGGGAAGGCATATATCCCGTTGAACGGAAACGTTCCGTTCTTTGATACGGATAGCATAGCGCCGGTATCGTATGAGATCTATTATGAACTGGACAGTCTCGGCAGGTGCACCCTTGCGGATGCAGTGGTGGGACAGGATATCATGGCCGACGGAAAAAGAGGCAGCATCAGTGAGATAAAGCCCACCGGCTGGCATACCGAGAGGTATTCATTCGTGGACGGAGAGGCTCTATATAACAGATGCCATCTCATCGCCCATTATCTGACGGGTGAGAACGCGAATCCCCGCAATCTCGTGACCGGGACCCGCTATATGAACACAGCGGGTATGAACGCACTTGAGAACATGGTCGGCGACTATATCAAAGAAACAGGCAACCATGTGAGATACAGAGTCACACCGGTCTGGACCGGGGACAACCTCATATGCGACGGACTTCTCGTGGAGGCATGGAGCGTGGAGGACGGCGGAGAGGATATCTGCTTCTGTATCTATGCGTATAACGTACAGCCCGGTATCGTAATAGACTATCTTACGGGAGACAACTACGCAGTGGACGGGGAGAAGCCCAAGGATCAGAACTCCGAACCATCCTACGCGAAGTATCTGCTGGAAGAGGACGTGACCGGCACATACATCCTCAACACGAAGAAAAAGAAGTTCCACCGCCCCGACTGCCAGGGCGTGAAAGATATCGCGCCGGAGAACAAAGAGGAGTACACCGGCAGCAGGAACGAGCTGGTGGAAGAGGGGTATGTCCCATGCGGCGGATGTAATCCCTGAAAGTCATTATAAACAGCGGCACCCGGCACACATCTGTGCCGGGTGCATTATATATGCAGCATAAGGTATAATATACGAAATCAACAAGGAGACTTTTTTATCATGGCAGAGAAAAAGAAGAAAGGGCTGATCGGCTTTCTGGAAAAGCTGGGATTCATGGGCTATTCAGCGTCCACGAATATCGTGTTCAACTTCAAGAGCACGTATTACAAGTATTTCCTGACAAGCATTCTGCTCATAGATCCTCTGGCAGTATCCAACATGGTGCTGATAGGCACCATCTGGGATATAGTCAACGATCCGCTGATAGGAGTGTGGGCAAACAACGTCCACTTCAGGTCAGGTGAGAAAGTAAGACCGTGGCTGCTGTGGGTCGCTCTTCCGTATGCGCTGGGATTCGTGTTCCTGTTCTGCGATTTCGGAGTCAGCGAGAAATGGGACATCATCCTGGGTCTTGTGATCTTCTTCTTTTATGAGATCGCGAACACCTTCCGCGGGATCCCGTACAACGGCATGGGAGGACTTGCCTCTGGGCTTGACGAAGACAGGAAAGCCATCAACTCATTCAGGTCTCTCGGCGCCTGCATCGGTTCCGGCGTCGGCGCTGTTGCAGTCCCCATGATCGTAAAGATGTTCGGAGGACTCAGGGACCACAAGGTCATCAACTCCAGCGATGCCGGCGCGGTATTCAAGGGCGCCTGCTTCATGGGAGTGCTCATCGTGATCGGCTGTCTGCTCCATTACTTCACGACCAGGGAGCGCATCAAACAGACCAGTGAGAACGAGGAGGATCTGGGCATCATAGAGACATACAGGATGCTTTTCAGATGCAAGTCCTGGGTCAGGAACATGCTCTATGTCATGTTCTACGGCATCAGCACCTGTCTTATGACTTCGTCCATCACTTATTACTGCGCATACGTGCTCAATGACAGCACCAAGTCCACGCCCATCATGGCTGCATATCTGGTGTTCTCGATCATCTTCTCGATAATCACCCCCAAGATCGACAGCCTGCTCGGCAGGAAGAAGACGATGGCTCTCGCAGCGCTGATCCAGATCGTCGGAAAGATCCCGTTCATCCTGAATCCCGGTAACGAGATAAACGCGTATATCAATGCCATCTCGGCCGGAATGGGCCTGACGATGACGTTCATAATGTTCAACGTCAACAGGAACAATATCTCCGATATCGTGGAGATCATAAACGGCAGGAGGCTGGACACCATGGTCTCCACCGGGGACAGCCTCGTGTCCAAGATCGCGGAAGCCGCCGTCGACAAGCTGTTCCTGGTGGCTCTCGTCGCTGCCGGGTTCAATGCTTCTCTCGCAGATCAGGGAGTGAATCAGAACGCGGCGACGCAGAACACCATCTGCGCTCTGCTCGGCTGGATACCGGCGCTGGTGGCGGTCGCCCTGATGATCGTCGCTCTCACCATCGATACACAGAAGGAATACAACGAAGTCGCACTTGCGGCAGGAAAGGAGACAAAAGAATGAATCCCCATGCGTTAATAACAGACCCTGAGCAGATCAGGACCGTAGAGACCATTAGACGTGTGGATGACGAGGGATACCTCTACCACATGGACTGCACCTACGACTATTACGATATCCCTCAGCAGTTCATGGCGATGTTCTATCCGGGCTGCTCAGCGTTCATCACAAGGAACCTGGAAGGCGACATGCTGTTCTGCAGGAACTACGACTACAGCCATTATCCGCACAACCAGAAAAAGAACCTCAGAACAGGTATCAACATAATAGTGGAAGGGCACAATCCCAATGCGAAATACCGCACGCTGGGCGTGTCGGACGCATTCTGGCTGGATTACAAGACCGGTTCTCTTTACAAGGGAACGGCGGATGACGGCAGTACAGATGTCTCTACGTTCGTTCTCTGTCCGTACATCAGCATGGATGGTATGAACGAGAAGGGACTTGCGATCTGCATCCTCGCACTCTCGGTCGAGTGCGAATGGCAGGAGATTCCGTTTGACAGCTACAAAGAGAAGCTGGACGAGAACAAGACGAACTTCTTTTTCGAGGAGCCGGGAGAGGAGCCGAACCCGTATCTGAAGAGAGCCGGGCAGGGATCCGTTGCGGTCAACGAGAAGGACGGAAAGGCATGGATCGCAAGCCAGAGATACATCCAGACCAAAAAGGAAGGCAAGCAGACTCTCCCGCACACCGTGATGATGAGGCACATTCTGGACAAATGCGCCACCACGGAAGAGGCAGTGGCCTTCGCGGGAATGTGCAATGTCATGGGAACGATGCCCGGAGCCGACTACCACATCTTCGTCGCGGACAAGAGCGGGGACGCCAGAGTGCTCGAGTGGGTAGGGGACGACATGACGGTCACAAAGATCGATCACGTCACCAATCACTATGTCTCCAAGCACGACCCCTTTGGGGACGAGTGCGGCAGGGACGAGTGCATCAAGGCCGGGCTGTTCAGGACAGCAAAAGCCGGGATGAGGGAGGATTTCCTCATGAACCTGTTGGGATTGATCATCCAGGATCCCACGAACGGGACGGACAACGGAAAGACGCAGTACACCTGCATTTACAACCTCACAAAAGGCACCCTGAAGATCTTCTCATACGGAGATCTTTCCAAGAGCTGGGACTACAGTATCTGATCAGAACAGTTAAAAAGATCCGGGAGGACCGAACAGTCCTCCCGGATCGTCTTTGTAAAAAACTCAGATAACGACCAGACCGTAGCTCCTGACAAGAGGGTCCAGTTCTTCTGCGCTGAGCGGACCGGTGTATGCGGCCCTGCCCTGGAAGACTCTGAGAGCGGCTTCCAGTATCGCGGGTTCGCTGCTGCGGAAACACACAGGGTTTTTGAATCTCCACTGAACAGCCTCAAGCTCGGAGATATCGGCATCATCCAGATCTATGCCCATGATCACGTCCTTTTCGAATCCGGCAGCATCAGCACGCAGATCTTCTCCGCAAGGTATGAATCTTTCCGGTGCGGCTCCTTTTCCCAGGAGGAAAATCTCTCTTTCGACCGAGAGGAAGATTTCATCGTGCCTGTCTTTTTCAGGCAGTTCTGCATTCTTGAGAACTGAAGAAAGAGCTCTGATGTGAGATGCGTCGGTGCCGCAGCATCCTCCGAAGACCCTGACTCCCGCAGCTATCATCTCCGGGATATATCTCACGAATTCATCCGGGGGGCAGTCATATACCACATTTCCGTCCACGGTCTTCGGCATGCCTGCATTTGGCTTTGCGAGAAGGGGCACATCGGCATAGTCAGACAGTCTTCTCAGCTGAGGGACCATATCGCTCGGACCGTAGGAGCAGTTCAGACCGAAAACGTCCGCTCCCATCGACTGGAGAGTGACGCACGCCGCCGTCACGTCGGCTCCGGTGATCGTCCTGCCTTTTTTGTTACAGGTGAAACTTACCATCACCGGCTTGGTGCTGACCGTTTTCACGGCGAGCATCGCGGCCCGGGCATCGGCGACGGAGGATATGGTCTCTATGACGAACAGATCGACTCCGGACCGCTCAAGGGCGGAAGCCTGTTCGAGGTAAGTCTCATATATCTCCTCAAAATGATCGTGCGCCATTGAGGGGATGAAGAGGTTGGACGGAGCAAGGTCTCCGGCAACATAAACGCCGTTTCCTGCGACCTCCCTGGACAGTGCAGCCAGTCTCATGTTGTAGTCAGTGACGCTGTCGCGCAGTCCGTACTTCTCCATCTTGACTCTGTTTGCGCCGAAAGTCGGGGTGTAGATCATCCGGGAGCCTGCATCGATATACGAACTCTGGATCTCACGGATCACTTCCGGATGCAGCAGCGACCATTCTTCGCTGCTGATCTCTCCGGTATATCCTCTCTTGATGAGCTCGGTACCCATGGCACCGTCCAGTATCAGAGGAAACTCAAATCTCATCTTAGCCCTCCTGTCCTGGATAGCAGAAGTTCTTCTCTTCCACCAGGGACTTTCTGTATTTTCCTATATAGTATTTTGCCATGTCCAGATTCTGTTCCGACCAGTTGCCGCACTGTTCCGGCGCCGCTCCGGGAATATCTCCTTCAAAGGAGATGATGAAGTCGCACATCTCCAGGACCAGGGGATACACGTCTTCCGGCGACAGGTCGCCGAACATGACCAGGTAAAATCCGGTCCTGCATCCCATGGGCCCGAAATAGATCACCTCGTCTTTCCTTGCGCTGTTGCGCAGGAAAGTCGCCCCGAGATGTTCTACGGTGTGAACAGCGGGCATGTCCATCACGGGTTCTCTGTTGGGCCTCGTGACTCTCAGGTCGAATGTCGTCACAGTGGTGCCGTCTCTGCTGTCTTTGCGGGAAACATAGAGTCCCGGCATGAGGCGGATGTGATCAACTGTGAAGCTGGCAATAGTCTCCATAAAGGTTCTCACTTTCTTTATGTCTTGGGGAAATTATAGCCCCAAAGGCCGGCAAAGGGAAATACCTTCTGTTTGCCCGCGGGAGATGCCGGAATTATAATTAAAATACAGAATATTACAGACGAGGTGGATAAGATGCGTACCGAAAGATTCGATCTGAACAGCGACGGTTCCGCCAGACTGATGGTGGATATCTATGACGAGAAACCCGCTGATGTCAAAGCTCCCGCGCTCATCTATGTTCCGGGCGGAGCGTTCATGATGTGTGTGGAGACCGACCGCGGAGAGATCGCCTCCAGACTGGTGGAGCGCGGTTTCCGCGTTTCCTGCACATATGTTTATCCTGTAGGCAGAGCCTACAGATTCCCCCAGGTGACCATTGACCTGATGAAGGCTATCAAGCTCGTGCGCGACCACAGCGAGGAGTGGTCGGTGGATCCCGACAGGATAGTCATCGGCGGAGGTTCCGCCGGGGCGTTCATCTGCATGACCTGCGGCAACCTCTGGAACAGGCCTGACCTGATGGAGGCGGCCGGATGCACCGGAGAAGAGGCGAGACCCAACGCGATGGTGCTGGGATTCGGCCCCATGTTCTGCGGACAGCAGACCGCGGATGCACAGCTCACATACGTCGCCAACGGAGACCTGGTGGGTGACCAGACTCCTCCGGCGTTCTTCCATCATGCGAGGAAGGATGCGCTGGTATCGGTCTATCAGACTATAGCGATGCTGGATGCGATGGAGCGCCACAAGAGACCTTTCGCCGTGTACATCTCTTCGAACGGCGATCACGGCGACACAAGTTCCCAGAAGAGATATCTCGAGAAGGACGGCACGGCGTCTCCCTGTGTGGACGACTGGTTCCCGGGCTGCTGGCAGTTCCTGCAGAACGAGCT
>JAFYZG010000059.1 GCA_017548825.1 Oscillospiraceae bacterium | reverse complement strand
GGTCGATGAAATGGCTCACACTCTTAAGGAGTGCGATGAGGATATCACCAGTCTCTATGATGATCTTGATGCAATGGATGAGCATCTCGCCGACATCGACGAAGACCTCGACACTCTGTTCGGAGTCGAAGAGGACGACGAAGATGATGACGAGGATGAGGACGATGAGGATTATCTCTATGACATAGAGTGCCCCTCCTGCGGCAAAGGTTTCTCGGTAGACGAAGACACCATATTCAACGGAGACGTCAAGTGCCCGTTCTGCGGAGAGAAGATAGAGTTCGACATCCAGGAATGTGAAGACTGCGACTGCGACGACTGTGACAGTGATCCGGAGGACTGCGACTGCGGTCATCACCACCATCACCATCATCACGAAGAAGACTGATCATCTACTGATATACTGAGAGACTGCCGGAAGGCAGTCTCTCTTTTTGTGATAAACAAAATGCCGGGCTCATTGAGCCCGGCATATCTTGTTTTACTGGATCTTAAGATAAGTTTCGGATCACTGTTTTGCGCTCTCGAGGATGGCTTTCTCATACCAGATGGAGCCGATGTCTAGTGCACTGTAGAGGCTGTTCTTTTCGCTTACCCTTACTATACGTTCCATCAGATTCAGGCCTTCCGCGTTGGAAAGAAGCATGACCTGAACTCTGTTGGCTGTATCGATCCCGTTCTTTTTCTCTGTCCCGAGGATCTGCATATAAACGACGTACGGGTCACCGGGTGCGCCGTAGTATATGTCGTTCCCGTGTCTGACCAGAGGATGTCCCTTGTAGGTCAGGGAGACTTCTTCTGCCATATCGTTCCTCCTCAATTAAGGAATCTGCGGACAAGGACCTGGAGGATATCATCGCGGTCCATCGTCAGCATGACGGAGCGGGCATTCCTGTTCGTGGTGATATAGGTCGGATCTTCTGTGAGAAGATATCCGACGATCTGATTGACAGGATTGTATCCCTTTTCCTTAAGGGCATCGTAGATCATAACGAGCTTGTCGTGGATCAGTTTTTCTTCTTCATCCTCAAAGGAGAAGATCATTGTTGCATCCTGCATGTCCAAATCCTTTCCATATAATTTCAGTCACATAATAGAATAGACCATTTGACCTGAATAGGCAAGTTAGCTGCGGAGCGACGCTCCGATGTGTGCGAGCCGTTTGAGGCTGCGGTCTATCGCGGCATCGGCCTCGTCATCTGTCATGGTGCGGTCCTTGTGCCTGAGGACCATCGAGTAGGCGATGCTCTTTTTCCCCTCGGGGATCTTGTCGCCGGTATATACGTCAAATACCGATATGGACTCGAGTATATCGCCGCAGGCGATCCTGATCTCGCGCTCTATATCGCCGCTGGGAACGGATGTGTCGCAGACTATCGCAAGGTCACGTGTCATGGCGGGGAACTTGGGCAGGGGAGTGAATCTCCTGACGCCGCCCCTGACTGCGAACAGCTTCTCAACGGAGAGAATCGCAACGGTCACCTTTTCCTTGATGTTGAAATTGGCCGCCACAGACGGAAGAAGTTCGCCCATGGTCCCGATCACGGTGTCCCCGACGCAGACGGTCGCTGCGCGGCCCGGATGATAGAGATGGCTGTCGGTCAGCGCAGTGAAGACTGGAGCCTCTGTGTTGGCGTTCCTGCAGATGTCTTCCACCACGCCCTTGACTCCGTAGAATCCCAGAGAATTGTAGCTGGCTATGACAAGATCCTTGAGCTCGTCGGGAAGTTCATTGGTGTCCTCGTTCGCATGGAAGGTAACACCGATCTCGAAGAACGAACCGGAAGCGACTCTGGCGTTCACGTTCCTGGACACCACCTCGAGCATCGAGGGAAGAAGCGTAGTGCGCATAAGTGCTGTATCATCCCCGAAGGGATTGCTGATGACGACTGCTTTTCTGAGCTCACTGTCGGAAGGCTCATTCAGCAGATCCAGTGTGCGGGTCCCCATGAAGGAATAGGTCTTGACTTCGTACAGCCCGGCAGCGACGAGACGCATGGCCAGATCTTTTTCGAAGTGCTGTCTCTCTGTGAGCTGAGCGGTCGCCACGCCGGTCATCACGGTGGAGGGAACATTGTTGTATCCGTAGAATCTGGCAATCTCCTCCGCGATATCGTTCATGAGAAGGATATCGGCGCGGAAGGACGGAGGCGTGACCTTCATGTCATCGGACACCTCGAACTCGAGGGATCTGAGGATGGATACCATCTCCTCCGCGGGAAGATCGGTGCCCAGGAAGGCGTTGATCTTTTCCGGCTCAAGCAGGAGGATCCTGCGCTCGGGCATGTTGCCTTTGATGTCGACGAATCCGGAGACCACATCTCCTGCGTCAAGCTCCTCGACCAGTTCAAGAGCCCTGGTAAGGGCGCGCAGAGTGTTCTCGGGATCCAGTCCTTTCTCGAATCTCACGGAGGACTCGGTCTTCATGCCGAGACCTTTCTCGGTATAGCGGACATTCACCGCGTTGAAGCATGCAGATTCAAAGATGACAGTGTTGGTGTCATCATACGTTCCGCTGTATTCTCCGCCCATGATGCCTGCGACTGCGATCGGCTTCTCGCTGTCGGCGATGACCATCATATCAGGAGTGAGCTCGCGGTCGATATCGTCGAGCGTGACGATGTGTTCGCCCTCCCTTGCCTGGCGGATGATTATCTCGCTGTCTTTGACGTTCCTGTAGTCAAAGGCGTGCATCGGCTGGTTGTACTCCAGCATCACGTAGTTCGTGATGTCGACGATGTTGTTGATGGGGCGGACGCCGCAGAGCCTCAGACGCTGTCTCATCCACATTGGAGAGGGCTTGACTCTGACATTCTTTACGATGGCCGCGGTATATCTGAGACAGTTCTCGGGAGTCTCGTTCTTTACGCTGAGCATTCCCTCTATGGATCCGGAAGCATTACGGACCTGAGGCTCAGGGAAACGGAAAGGTTTGCGGAAAGTGGCGGCTGCTTCGCGACCGAGACCGGAAACGCACATGCAGTCCGGTCTGTTGGAGGTTATCTCGAACTCGATGCTCGTGTCATCAAGACCCAGAACTCCGCAGATATCACTGCCCGGTTCGGCGGACGGGTCGAGGATGGCTATGCCGTCCTCGATGCAGTCCGGGAAATCATGAACAGTCAGTCCGAGCTCGCCGAGAGAGCACATCATTCCGTCACTGACCTCGCCGCGGAGCTTACCGCTGCTGATGGTCTTCCCTCCGGGAAGGAGCGCGCCGTCGAGAGCGCACGGGACTTTGTCCCCGGTGCTGACGTTCTGGGCGCCTGTGACGATCTGGACCGGCTCACTGCCGCCGCAGTTGACGCTGCAGACCCAAAGATGGTCGGAGTCCGGATGCCTGTGCATCTCGAGGACTTCACCTACCACGACATTCCTGATCTCATCGGCTTCACAGGTCCAGCGTTCGACTTTGCTGCCGGACATGGTGAGCGCGTCGCAGAGCTCCTTGACGGAGATGCCTTCCAGATCCGTATATTCTCTTATCCAGGAAACAGGAGCGTTCATTCTTTCATTCCCTCCTTATAGTTGCTGCAGGAAGCGCATATCGTTCTCGAACAGTACACGCAGGTCGTTGATCCCGTAGCGCATCATGGTGATCCTGTCGGCGCCTACGCCGAACGCGAAACCGGAATACACGGAGGAGTCGATGCCGCATCCCTCCAGGACTTCGGGACGGACCATTCCGCAGCCGAGGATCTCAATGTATCCTTCTCCCTTGCACAGAGAGCATCCTTCTCCGTGACAGCGGAAGCACTCCATGTCCATTTCGGCGGACGGCTCGGTGTAGGGGAAGTGGTGGGGACGGAACCTCACCTTGATGTCGGCGCCGTAGAGTTTGCGGATGAACTCGGCAAGCGTGCCCTTGAGGTCGGCCATGGTGATGCCTTTGTCCACGACAAGTCCTTCGATCTGATGGAAGATCGGGGAATGCGTGGCATCGACTGTGTCAACTCTGTAGACGCGGCCGGGGGAGATGATGCGGATAGGAGGCTTCTGCGCCAGCATCGTTCTTATCTGCACGGAGGATGTCTGGGTGCGCAGCAGCACATTGTCATTGATATAGAAAGTATCCTGTGTATCGCGTGCCGGGTGATGCTTGGGCATGTTCAGCATCTCAAAGCAGTAGTGGTCGAATTCGACTTCAGGACCTTCTGCAACGTTGAAGCCCATTCCGAGGAAGATCTCCTTTATGTCATCCAGAACTGTTTCGAGAGGATGACGGGATCCGATGTGGGGATCCGTGCCGGGCAGCGTCACATCAAGCGCTTCTGCCTTGAATCTGAGTTCCTGGGCCTTCTGCCTGAGCGCGGAGGAACGCTCTGCGATCAGAGCTTCGATGTCCTTCCTGACGTCATTGGAAAGCTGTCCCATAAGAGGGCGCTCTTCCGCGGGAAGAGTTCCCATCTGTTTGAGGATCGCCGTAAGTTCACCCTTCTTTCCGAGATACCTGACGCGCAGATCCTCGATCGCGGATTCGGCATCTGCGGCCTTGATCGCCGACAGAGCCTCTTCACGGATCCTGTCCAGTGTTTCTTTGATTGCCATTTTCTATTCCTCTGTTTGAAATGATATGCATAAAAAAAGCCCGTCCCTCAAACGGGACGAAGCATGAACTTCGCGGTACCACCCGTATTCCGACTTTTAAAGAGCCGACACTCTTCTGTGCTTTAACGGACACCTCCGTCTGCCCCTACTTCCGTTCAGGGAGCCGCTCACAGGTGAAATTCAGCGCATCTGATTTCGCATGCTCTCAGCTGTGCACGCGTCTCTGTGCAAAGGTCCTGCGCTTACTGGATCCTGATCATTGCGTTTGTTTCCGGTAACTAATCATAACACGGAAACAGCCCGCAGGCAAGGGATGGAGAGATTGTACTATTACCTTTTTGCCGGCAGATGTTATTATTATTGCAGATATGAAAAGGAGGGAATGGAAATGATCGACAATGAACTGACCAGGATCATACGCGACAGAAGAAGCATAAGGAAATACAAGAGCGAACAGCTGACGGAAGAACAGCTGCAGACACTGCTGGAATGCGGTTTCCTCGCACCCAGCGGGGGAAACAGTCAGAACTGGCATGTGACGGTGGTGCAGTCGCAGGATTATCTCGGCAGACTGTCAGAGGCCAACAGACAGAACATACTCGCCGATAAAGATCTGCCCCAGGAGATAAAGGACCGGTTCGCCGGGTCCGGGGCCAGTGTATCCTTCGGGGCGCCGACTGTTCTTTTCATCTCGGCGAAAGGATCCGATGTCAACGCCTGCTTCCTGGCGGAGCATATAGTTCTTGCGGCGGAGTCGCTGGGACTGGGCAGCTGCTATCTGGGAGGGATCATCAGGTTCATGAAAGCCGGAGGAAAAGCCTTCATCGATGAGCTGTGCATCCCCGACGGATATGATCTGCTCTACGGTATCGCGGTAGGGACGCCAGACGAAGCTCCGGATGCGAAACCGAGAGATTACGGCAAGGTGAATTACATAAGATGATTTACGGGGTTGGCGTGGACATGACCGAGATCTCCAGAGTGAGCAAGGCATGTTCCAAGGAATCGTTCCTCAGAAAAGTGTTCTCAGCGAAGGAAGCTGAGCTGTATGCCGACAGGCCGGAGAAGCTGGCGGCCGGATTCGCGGCCAAAGAGGCTTTCTCAAAAGCTCTGGGGACCGGTGTCAGAGGATTCTCGATGAGGGAAGTGGAACTGTTCAGGGATGACCTGGGCAAGCCTTATTATGTCTTCAGCGGAAAAGCTGCCGATATAGTCAGAGACAAACACCTCAGCGCGCATGTTTCCGTCACGGATGAAGGTGATCTGGTCACGGTGTTCACCGTGCTGGAAACGGAGTGATCATCCGGAAGGATCAGATATGAGAAAAGACCGGCTGGCAGCCGGTCTTTTGCGCTGTATACAGCCGGAAGATCATTTCTTCCATATCTTGAGCAGACCTCTCCTGAGGATGCTGAAGCCGGTGTTTATGATCTGGCGCTCGATCTGGGCGATGCGCCTCTCGGTCTTTTTCTTTGCCGCGGCGTCTTCTTTCTGCTTCTTTTTTTCCAGTTCGGCCTTTTCCTTCTCGAGCTTGGCCTTTTCCGCTTCAAGGGCGG
>JAFYZG010000058.1 GCA_017548825.1 Oscillospiraceae bacterium | reverse complement strand
TTTCTCCGGCGGAGGGAATATATGTCACCTGACCCGACTTCCGGGACAGTATGCCGGAGATCTTCGCGGCGGATGAGCCTCCCGAAATCAGCATCCAGGGCACTTCGGCGGCATTCTCGGCCAGAGCGTACGGTTCGCTGTTCTTCAGAATATCTTCTGTACGGTAATCGTCTCCGTATATGGTCTGCATCCTGTGCAGGAAGGCGGAACCGCTGTGCGCCTCGTCGTCCGAGAATACGTCGAAGTCGGCGCCGCAGCATCCGAAAGCGTATGCGAATCCGGGATCTCTCATCGCGATCCTGAAGGCTCCGAGACCGCCCATGCCGTACCCGAAGACGAAATTGTCCCGGCGCCTGCCGGAGACGGGGAATATGCTCCTTATGTATTCAGGCAGGCCCTTTGTCACGTAGTCGTACCAGGGAAGACCTCTTGCCATGTTCTCGTAGTCGGAATGCAGTCCCTCCGGCATTATTACAGCCGCGTTTATTGCGGCGCTCAGAGCTTCGATGTCGAATCTCCTGAGCATGTCGTCCGAGAACCGTCCGTCGTCTCCCAGAAGCCACAGGGCTCTCCATTCGGTCCCTTCCTCCGGAAGAAGATCCGGGGTGACCATGGTGAATCTCGTGGTGATATTGAGAGGGGAAAGGTGCCCTCTGAAATCGATAACAGCCATCAGTCGTCTTCTCCTTCCATAAGATAGTCCAGGACTTCCTCCATCATGGGATCCCATGTGTCGAAGTTATGTCCTCCGGGCCCAACTCTGGAGTACACTTTGACTCCCAGCTCTTCAAAGATCTTCATGACGCGCTCGTCCTCGAAGGCGGCGTGATCCGCGTCGCCCCAGCATAGAGCCAGTCTCGGAAGCTTTTTCCCGGCTTCCAGGTTCTTCTTCATGTTTCCGATCACGTCTCCGACGGTGTCCCTGTACATATCGGATGAGCCGAAAGCGTCGAACAGTTCGTGGCCGCCGCCGTGGTTTCCGGATTCCAGCAGTCCCATTGTGAACACCATATCCACCGGTGAGCTGAAGCCGCAGGCTCCGCGGAACCTCTCCGGGAACTCCATGGCCAGCTTGAACGTCCCGTGCCCGCCCATGGATATGCCCATAAGGTAGCTGTTTTCTCTCTCTGTGGACAGGCAGGAGAACAGCATCGGGGCCTTCTCAAGCACCTCTTTGACAAAGGAATAACCGTTCTCGCCGTATACCATGTCCGTGTATACTCCCATATAGGAGCTCGGAGCTACCACGGCCATACCGCGCTGCTCGGCATACATCAGAACCGAGCTGTACTGTATTGATTCAAAAAAGTCGCCGAACGCGCCGTGGAGCAGCCAAAGCGTCTTATAAGGCGGTTTAGCGTTCCTCGGAAGGAAAACGCCGAATTCGCCTTCGCCGCCCAGCGTTTCGGACTCGAACCGGACCCTGAAAAAAGGCATATGAATACCTCCGATATCGTTTTATTTCATTATCTATGATTATATCTTAACTGAACGGCCGAAAGGGAAGAAATCCTCGCTTTTCTCTGATACAATCTAATCAGAAATCATCGAAATCGCCTGTAAAGTATTTGTGCTTGTCATGTCACGGAGGTCACAAAATGGCGCTTGTAACCGATAAGATCAGGATAAACAGGTCGGTCCTCAAGAACAGGATGACCATGGCGCCCACCGTCAAGTTCGAGTGGGCCGGAGATGACGGAAAACTCAGCCGGAAACACATAGATCATTATTCCGAGAGGGCCGCAAAGGGCATCGGACTGCTGTGTGTGGAGGCAACTGCGGTAACTCCGGACGGCAGATTCGATCATCAGCATATCGGGCTTTGGGACGACTCCCAGATAGATGAGCACAGATATGTCACCGACGCATGCAGGGACAATGGAGTCATATCCCTTATACAGCTCAACCACACCGGTATCATCACGAATCCCGATATGGGACCGGCGATAGGCCCTTCCTCCGTCGAGACGAGAAGAGGCCTTATCTCGACCGCCATGACCCTTGATCAGATACATGAGATGCAGCAGAGATTCATAGAAGCCGCAGCCAGAGCTAAAAAAGCAGGCTATGACGGCATACAGCTGCACGGCTGCCACGGATACCTTATAAACCAGTTCATCTGCCGCAGCACCAATCACAGGGACGACGAATACGGCGGGAGCGAGGAGAACAGGGCCAGATTCGCGGTGGAGATCATAAAGAAGATCCGCAGGGAATGCGGAAAGGATTTCATCATCTCGGTGCGCACAGCCGGAGCTGATCCGGACCTTGAATCCTGCGCGGACATCGCGGAGGAGTACGTCAACGCCGGATGCGATTATCTGCAGGTCTCCAGCGGGATAAACGATCCCGATCCTTCCCTTGATCTCAAAGATCCCATGTACAACATGATCTGCGGACTGGGCGTTCACTTCCACGACCGGCTCGGCACTATGGTTCCCGTGTCCTGCGTCAACGGCATCCATACCCCGGAACAGGTCAGATATCTCATAGAGAACGATCTGACCGACACGGTGGATCTGGGCAGAGCCATGCTGGCCGATCCCGCTTTCCCGCTGGCGGTCCTGGAAGGCGCGGATTACGTCAGGTGCTTCGCGTGTCCCAGATGCCAGTATGTATTCGGAACGGAACATAAATGTCCGGCAGAAGCTGTCAGAAATAAAAACAAATAAATGATCATATACGAAAGCAGAGGGCGTGACCGTTCACACCCTCTGCTTTTTCTTTAATGCAGTTTACAGTTCTATCGTTACGTCATCCGCGGGAAAACTGATGCCCGCGTCCATCCTCGCCAGTGTCAGTGTGCGGCTTACTCTGACGCTGTCTTCTATCAGAGCCAGCCATGCGTCCCGGTCCTTTCGGAGGATCATATCGGCAAAACTCCGGAACTCCGCTTCCAGGCGGCTCTCGCTGTCGTCCTCATAGTATTCCTCAGTGCCGTCGTTCAGGTGCAGCCTGATGTTCCTGCACTGATTCGCGG
>JAFYZG010000057.1 GCA_017548825.1 Oscillospiraceae bacterium | reverse complement strand
CTCTGCCACATTTTTAAGCCGAAAGGAAACTGTTTGACCTATGGCGACACAGGTAACTAACTATCAGTGCCCTAACTGCGGGGGACCGCTGCGGTTCTCCAGCGAGAAGCAGGTGCTGGTCTGTGATTACTGCGGATCGGAATTCACACCAAAGCAGGTGGAGGATTTCTATGCCGAAAAGGACGCCGCGGCTTCTCAGGCACTGGACCAGCTGGAAGAGCAGCTCGAAACTAATCCGGAAGAGATAAAGACCGAATGGGAATATGCAGGCAGCGAGTGGAGCGAGAACATGCGCGTCTACAACTGCCCGTCCTGCGGCGCGCAGATAATGTGCGATGAGCATACGGCGGCGACCAGCTGTCCCTACTGCGGCAACCCTTCCATCGTTGCGGGCAACTTCAGCGGCGGATTCAGGCCCGATTACTGCATTCCTTTCAAACTCGACAAGGATGCCGCCGTCAACGCCTTGAAGAACTACTACAAAGGCAAGATCTTCCTTCCCAGAGCTTTCACGGATGAGAACCACATAGAGGAAATCAAGGGAGTCTACGTCCCGTTCTGGCTCTATGACGGCGACGTGGAGGCGGACGTCAGCTATTACGCCACCAGGAGCCACAGCTGGGTGGAAGGGGACTACAGAGTCACCAGGACCGACCACTACAAGCTCCTGAGGAACGGCAACGTCTCCTTCGTAAGGATCCCCGTGGACGGTTCCTCCAAGATGCCCGACGATTACATGGATGCCATCGAGCCCTTCGACTACAGCGAGCTCAAGCCTTTCTCGACCGCCTACATGCCGGGATATCTGGCTGACAAATATGACGTGGACTCAAAACAGAGCATGCCAAGAGCCACCGGGAGGGCCCAGAGGAGCGCTCTCAACGTCATGACCGCCACTACCGGCGGATATGACGGCGTCTCCGTGGCGTCCAGCAGGTACCGCCTCAGCAACGGAAATGTCAGATACGCTTTTCTTCCCGTTTGGGTCCTCAACACCAGATACAGGGACCAGAACTACCTGTTCACCATGAACGGTCAGACGGGCAAGCTCATCGGCGATCTGCCCATTTCCAAAGGGAAGTTCTTAGGCACGTTCCTCGGCATCGCGGCCGCGCTCTTCGCGGTCGGCTATGCCCTGATGACGTTCGCGATGTGAGGAGGTTGACATGATGAAGAAACTGTTCTGCCTCCTTCTTGCGATAGTCCTGCTGGCGCTTCCGTTCACGGCGGTGCACGCAGAGACCGAGATGTCCGATTACTGCATCTACGACGTTTCCGACATACTGGAGCTCGAATCCTGGAACGGTCTTGAATCCAGAGCCATGGAGATGAGCCTCAGGTATGGCTGCGGCGTGTATGTCATAATCCTGCCCGGATACGGGGAGTACACCCATTATGACGGGGATATGGACAAAGCCGCGCCGGATATCATAACAAGGAACGACCTCGGTTACGGCACAGACCGCGATGCTCTGGTTCTGCTCATAGACAGCAACACCGGCATGAGCGCTTTCGGAAGCACCGGTCCCAGAGGAACGAGCATTTTCAACAGCACGGCTTTGTCCGAGCTGGATCCGTCCATCTCCACCGACGTTTCCTTCTCCGATCTGGATTCTGCCATAACGAAATATCTGGATGAGTGCGAGAGACTGTTCTCCTACGAAGCGGAGAACGGAAAGGCGTACGGTTTCTCGGAAGCGGACGTGCAGCCCGTCTCCGAGGCGGATCCCGACGCCATGCTCACTGACTGCGTCTACGATTATGCCGGGATACTGACGGCGGATCAGAAGGAACAGCTGGAGAAGAAGGCCAGATATCTGTCGGAGCTTTACAAGTTCGGCGTATACATCTACGTCGTCAGCGACTATTACGACGTCTATCCCACCGATGACGTCTGGTACGCCTGCGAGCACGTGTACGAGACCCAGGGCTTCGGCTACGGCCCTTCCAACCGGGACGGCATCATGCTGTTCATGAGCATGAGCGAGAGGGACTTCGCAACATACCGCACCGTCGGAAAAGGATACTACGCATTCACAGACTACGGTCTGTACGAGCTGGAGGAATACTTCCTCGGTGCCTTCAGGAAGAATGACTGGTACGGCGGATTCCAGGACTATCTGACATACTGCGACTATCTTCTGGATCTGGCCGAGAAGGGAACTCCTCTGGATTACGATCCCTCCGGCGATAACGATCCCACATATCCCGACGGCGAATATACTCCCAGGAAGATGACTTTCCAGGAGAAAGCCATGGTCCTCGGGCCGTTCTCCGCGATCATCTCGCTGGTGACCTGCCTGATATTCAGAGCCAAGATGAAGACAGCAGGCGTCAAGACGCAGGCCAACGACTACATAGCAAAGAACGGTATAAGGATGTTCGTTACCCGCGACATCTTCACCCACAGCACCACCAGCAGGACCAGGATCCATACCGACAGCGGTTCTTCCGGCGGCGGACACTCCTCCGGCGGGGGCCATTCCTACAGCAGCCACTCGGGCAGCCACGGCGGCGGCCACAGCGGCAAGTTCTGACCGGAGGCAGCCTATGTTCAGAAAGATCGCAGCTGTTCTCCTGCTGATCCTCGGCATCGCTTCGGCGGCGTACGGATATCATGTGTACACCCATCCGGTGAGCCTCGGATCCTGCGCGGAAGTACAGAACGGTGAACTGAAACAGGAAAATGAGGGACAGCTCGTCTTTACGAAGGGTGAGCTGTCCTTCTCAAAAGGCGCATACGACCCGTTCTTCGGCATCCAGACCGATTCACTGATACTGATCAGGACGGTCGAGATGTATCAGCGTATGGAAAAAGATATAAGCACCGGCGAAGTTACGGAAGGCTTCAGTACTGAGCATGAGGTGCTGACTTCCTATGGGCTGCAGAATCCAAACTTTCCGGATTACCTCACAAGCGAAGTGTTCACAGCGGAAAGCATAAAGATAGGCAAGGAGCTCGTTCTTGCTCCCGAGTACGCTGAAAAGCTCGCGCTGGACAGCTATTCCGATCTCACAGGAGATTATCCCCTTGAGGACTATACGGATCTTCCGTATCTGCAGATCGGATCTCCGGAGCTCGGAACCTACAGCGGGTTCTACGCCACGCCGCACAGCGGATGGGAGATAGGAGACCTCAGAATATCCTTCAGAACGCTCGACGGCGCTTCTCTCGGAGAATTCACCGTCGTCGGAAGGCAGAAGGGCGGCGCTCTGGTCATGGACGGCGACCGCTGCAGCATCTACGACACCGATATCAGCGCGGAAGACCTGTTTCCGAGCCTCAAAGGCGCTGCAAAAACGGTATTCATACTGCTATTATGCGCAGGTACCGTACTGATCCTGCTTTCCATGATTCTTTTCTTTTCAAGAGGTAAAAAATACCGCAGAAAAAGGCCTTTTCGCAGTTGTTAAGTTGTTGTGCTTTACAGCGTTTTCTGCGCTTTTCCCTCCGAAGATAACTTGCGCAATAATGAATAATGGTCATCACAAAGACTGTTTCGTGGTGACCATTTTGATATAATTATCTGGAACTGAATCTTACACCTTCTAGGAGCTTCATGAATTCTTTGAGGACCGGGATAAAGAGGATCTGCACGCTCACGCTATGCGTCTGCCTCATTTTATCCGTGTCCTTTTTTGCGTATTCCGGCTCTCTCACCGATACCTGGAAGATCAGGCTCGACGGGCTCTTCACTACCGACATGATGCTGGACGCCTCCGTTTCCGAACTGCTGGAGGCCATGGACACGGGAAAGATCACATCGGAGGAACTGGTCGGCATGTATCTCGCCCGCATAGAAGCCTACGATAAAGAACTCGGACTGAATTCCTTCATAACGGTGAATCCCGATGCGCTGGAGGAAGCGAGAGCCGCCGATGATGCACGGGCAAGAGGAGAGACCGGAAAACTTCTCGGCATTCCGGTCATCGTAAAGGACAACATAAACGTCAAAGGACTGCCCACCACCAACGGATATTCCGGAAAGCGCGGCAAAGCATCATCCGATGCGGAAGCCGTCCGCTGGCTGAGGGAGGAAGGCGCGGTCATAATCGGAAAAGGCAACATGTGCACCAACTCCTTTTCCGGGCTTGTCACAAGATCTTCTTCAGGAGGCACGTCCCATAACCCATATGACACTTCCAGGACCCCTGCAGGTTCATCCGGAGGACCCGCCATCGCGGTGACCTGCAACTTTGCGGCTATCGGCATCGGATCAGACACCAACTCGTCTATAAGAAGGCCTGCTTCCTTCGCAAATATATACGGCTACCGCCCCAGCGCGTGACTTGTCAGCAGAAGGGGACTGATAATCACCAGCGGGCTGACGGACACCATCGGCATCCTCGCCCGAAGCGTCGAGGACACAGCCCTGGTGCTGGACATAATCTCCGGATCCGACAGCTCGGATACCTATTCCGCAAAAGCGGATTCTCTCAAGCCTGAGGAGAGCTACAGCGAAACACTGAACAGCACCTCGTTCGAGGGCCTCAGGATAGGCTATATGGCCAATTCCTTCGGTTACTACGTCGGCAGCCGCACCGGGATCCCGCGAAAAGATCCCATCGAGCTCAGTCCTGCAGTCAAAGTCATGGTGGAGGAGGCTTTGGAGGTCTTCACATCGAACGGGGCGGAGCTGGTGGACATCTCCGGCGTTCTCACCGAGCGCGTCATAACGAGACTGCTGTGGGGAAGCGCCTCCAAAGGCAGGGAAACCGTGAGGAAGATCTTCGAGGATCTGGGCCTGTCCGCCATAGTATATGTGTCGCAGACCGACGTGCCCGAGATCGAGTCGAAGGCGAACGGAAAGAACGACAATTACGCATATTATCTGAGCGTGTTCTCGCCGCATGTCGGTCTTCCCGAGATCATGGTCCCGATGGGACTCTCGGAGACCGACCCCGAGAACGGCGTTACGGAGCCCCTGCCGCTGGGACTCAGCATAGTCGGACTGTATGGGGAGGACGCGGCTCTGCTCTCCCTGGCGTCGGAATACGAAAGGCTGTCCGACATGCGGCATGCTCCCGGTCTCACTCCCGCTCTTCCGGATGCCGGTCTGGAGCAGTTCGCAGCGGAACTGATGGAATATACTGAGAAACTGCTGGAAGAGCACGATCTCTCCCTTGCGAGCCGCACCGGGATAACGGAGGCATACGACGCCCTAAGGACAGTCTCCATGTCGGAAGAGGAAGGAAAAGAGAAGATATCAGTGGCGGAATACCGCGCGCTGGCCGCGGAGCTGT
>JAFYZG010000056.1 GCA_017548825.1 Oscillospiraceae bacterium | reverse complement strand
CGTAGTTCCACGGTTTCCGTGTTGCGCCGAGGGAGATCAGCCGCTCCACTTCGGCATCGCGATCTTCCGCGAACAGATCCATATGATGCCTGCGTGCCTTCGGGGAAGTGATCTTAGCGATGGAAAGCTGGATGCCGGAGCCGCTTCTCGGGACGAGCATGGCCCAGTCGTCAGCCTTTTCGCCTTTCTGGACATAATCAAGAGCTGAAGTCCAGAATGCCACCGCTCTGTCTATGTCCTGGACACCCCAAACTATCGATCCGATCTTTATCATTATCACATCCTCCGCTGAAGATTCTTTAGTTAATTATATCAGCTTTCAAAGTGCTGTTCTCCGGCACGGGTTCCGGTGTCAGTACATGTGCAGAGAAGTGAATTAATACTTGTAATGATATATATATCATGTGCGAAGTACAATACATACAGAAAGATGATTTGACATATTGCACTAAATAATAGCGGTAGTGTTCGAAATTCTGAAAAATAGATTAAATAGTTGTCACTATTATTGTTTTTGATGTGGATACATTATTATAATCTCATCGGAGACGAAAATATTAATTTATACTGAGTTTGGTTCAGACGCGTCTCCGATATGTTTTTTGTCTGAATCAGATCCAGAAAACAAGGAGGAATCTATGAAGAAGCTTCTTTCAGTACTTCTTATTCTGGTCCTTGCCCTCAGCCTTGTCGCCTGCGGCGAAAAGAAAGAAGAAGGCGGAGAAGGCGGCGGCAAAGAAGAGAAGAAGAGCATGAAACTGGCTGTCGTCTACACAGCTCTCGGAGACTTCTGGGATATGTGCGGAATCGGCGGTACCAAGAGAGTGGAAGAACTCAAGACTGAGTATCCTGATTGGACAGTAGACCTCGAGCTGACCGGACCCTCTGAGTTCGGCTCCACCGCTCAGATCCAGGTCATTGAGAACCTCATCTCTCTGCAGTATGACGGACTTCTGATTGCTGCGTCCGATGCTGATGCTGTCACCCCTGTTATCAACCAGGCAGTTGACGCCGGCATTCTCGTATTCACGATGGATACAGACTGCCCCCAGAGCAAGCGCATCGCATTCGTCGGAACACACAACGAGAACTTCGGCCGTAAGCTCGCTCAGTTCGCAGTTGACTGGGTAGAAGGCGGACCCAGGATCATCCTGAACCACGGTGCTATTGCCCAGCTCGGAATGATTCAGCGTCTTGCTGGTATCGAAGCAGTTGTTGCAGAGAACAAAGACAAGGGCGCTGTGCTTCTCGACTATCAGTCCGGCGTATCCGGCGGTCCTGATGGACAGGCACTCTGTGAGCAGATGATGCTTTCACATCCTGACTGGAACACCACAATGTGCGACTCCGCAGGCGGCTCCGTTGTTGCAGCTGTTTGGGAAGAGAACAAGTGGTTCGACGCAGCCACCAACCATGCACGTGCATCTGTCCTCTCCGATGACGTCAACCAGGTCATCAACGCCGTCAAGGACGGCCTCGCGACCTGCACGCTCGTTCAGAAGCAGTGGCAGTGGGCATACTATGGTGTTGACTTCATGTTCAAGAAGATCGCTCTGGGACAGGATCCCGGCACCGACTTCTATGAGACCAGCACATTCTATGTAACGCTTGACAACGTCTATGATGAAGACATGTATCCGAACAGAGGATAATCTCAGGCGTTTACACATAGTAGCATCCTGAATACAAAACACCGCGGAGAGATCCGCGGTGTTTTTCTGTGGTCATTTGTAACTGTGCATGTCCTCTTTAAACAGTTCCAGGTAAAGCGGCGCCCGGCAGCCATTACTGATCAGACAAACAGCAGAATTCCATACGCGGAAAAAAAGCGCAGCGCTCACAGAGCGATGTGCTTTTCAAATGATGATCAGCAACAGGACTATAGATAGATCTCTGCGGTGTAGAAGGTACGTCCTTTGCGGCTCGTGCCTCCTTCTTCCGCCAGCACACCTTTTCCTTTGCCTCGGATCGATATGGTATCGCCGGGACAGACACGGGTGTCTGTGTCGGTGCATTCGGTATAGTTCAGAGATACCAGGCCTTCCGTGATCGATCTGGCGGCAGAAGACCTGGATATGCCAAACATAGCACCTGCAACGGTATCGAGTCTGGGAGACTGCACTGTAAATGTTACTTTCTTACTTTTTTTGACCGGAGCAGGAACTTCGGAAAGAGAGATCTCTTCTCTCTTTACTCCGAACCTGCCGACGTGATCCAGATCCAGCAATATGGAATCCAGAACGGAATCCATGCACAGCAGAAAGGCCGTCTGGCCGTCAATGATGATGTCTCCGATCCATTCGCGTTTTATACCTACTGCAAGAACGGCGCCGAGGTAATCTCTGTGCCCCGGCTGTCCGAATCCGGCGGTGATCTTTACGGCCTTTATGCATTCCCCGGAGGGATCTTTATCCGGATACCAGTCAGGAAGAAAGAAAGCGACGCATCTGTCGGCACCGTCGACTCCGCCGGAGAATACAAGCCTAGTATCCGCGCGGTTCGAGAAGACTTTCTTCAGTGCGTACTGTTCCGCAGGGGTAAGAAAAAGCGAATGAGTGAGCAGAGACCTGAGTTCGCAGCGGTTCCTCAGATCTTCCGCTCTCTTTATAAGTTCAGGATCTGCCGCCATTTTTCTATGACCTCCTCATCAAGGAAATCGCCGAGCCGGGACGGACTGCTGCCGTCATGCTGTTTTATCAGCGATGAGATCCTGTCGCCTACGCGGTCCACTTCCTCTCTGAGAGAACGCGATGACATGTGCATGACACCGGATCGGGATACTCCTGTCCTCACGAGATTGTCAGAAGAAACGACCTTGACGCTCTCATCTT
>JAFYZG010000055.1 GCA_017548825.1 Oscillospiraceae bacterium | reverse complement strand
TGAGGATATCTGACTGCAAACTCGCTGTGCACATCCCTGGCGAGCTCGTTCATGGGTCCGGTGAGATATCTGGCGCATTCCTGCTTATGCTCCGCATACCAGGCGCGGTCGTTGTTCATCCTCATACCCCAGAGGAACTCGACGGTCTCTTCATAGAATCCCTGAAACATGTGTTGCCTCGCTGTGAGTCAAAGAAAAAGGGCTGCACGGTGTGCAGCCCGGTAAGATCAGTCTTCCTTTTTCGCGGCGAGCTTTGCGATAGCTGCCTTGCGATGGTTGGCGGTATTGCGCTTGAGGACGCCCTTGCGGACGGCCTTGTCGATCTCGGAGAAAGTCTTTGCGACGACTGCTTCTCTCTCGGCTGCATCCGAAGTGGCAGCGACAGCTGCGTTGGCCTTCTTGATGTTGGTCTTGAGAGCGGCGCGGTTGGAGCGGTTGGCGGCATTCGCCTTGCGGCTCGTGATGATGCGCTTCTTCTGAGATTTGATATTTGCCATTTCTTCTTCCTCCCCTTATCTCTTGGAGAACTGCGGAGCGCGGCGTGCGGCCTTGAGACCGTATTTCTTACGCTCTTTCATTCTCGGGTCGCGGGTCAGGAAGCCCGCCTTCTTGAGCTCAGCGCGCAGGTTCTCATCATAGAGGAGAAGAGCGCGGGAGATGCCGTGACGGATCGCTCCGGCCTGGCCGGCGATGCCGCCGCCCTGAACGTTGACGACTACGTCGAACTTGCCGGTGGTATTTGTCAGCTCGAGAGGCTGATTGACGATGTACTTGAGGGTATCGAGACCGAAGTAATCGCTGATCTCACGTCCGTTGACTGTGATGTTGCCGGTGCCGTTGTAGAGGCGGACACGGGCCACAGATGTTTTTCTTCTGCCTGTTCCGGCGAAGAAGGGTCTGGTTTCGTACATTTTAAGCTCCTTTCTCAGCCTTCATAGGCGACCGGCTTCTGCGCGGCGTTGTTGTGTTCTGCTCCGGCATAAGCTCTGAGCCTTGTAAGCGCCTTGCGGCCGAGTGAGTTGGCGGGGAGCATTCCCTTGACTGCGAGATACATGACCTTCTCAGGTGTGTTCTCCATCATCTCGCGGGCGGTCTTGACTCTGAGTCCGCTCAGATACTCGCTGTGATGATAATACTTCTTCTGATCAAGCTTTCTTCCGGTGAAGATCGCCTTGCTGCAGTTGATGACGATGACGTGATCACCGCAGTCTACGTTGGGTGTGAAGGTCGGCTTGTTCTTGCCGCGGAGCAGATTGGCGACCGTGGTGGCTGTGCGTCCTACGGGCTTGCCTGCTGCATCGATGATGTACCAGCGGCGCTCGACCTCCTGGGGTTTCTGCAGGGTAGTGGACATTTGTTCCTCCTAGTATGTTTATGACCTTATATAATAAGTATCAATAATAATGACGCCTTTTTGCGTGCATGATGAATTATACATATGCACCTTTCAGGTGTCAATATATCGCTCCCCGTTTTCTTTATATGTTCCGCGATATCTCCTGTTTTCTCCTGTTTTCTCCGTTTTTCTCCCGTTTTCTTATATGTCGATTTTGCTTTTTCTCCGGAACATGCAGTCTGCAGGGCATCTGTGTCCCTCGTCATCGAAAATCCGCCCGTACTTTTGTATAATTGATATATATCAAAGATCTGTGTTCCGGAGGTCAAGCAGATGCCCATAGTCATCACACTGACAGTGCTCCTCGCGATATACCTGTACCTCGTGTTCCCCGGGCAGTCAACGCCTGAGGCCCGCGCTCCCTTCGTAAAAAAAAGGGACTTCGCACACCGCGGACTGTACGACAATGAAAAAGGCGTTCCCGAGAACTCTCTCGCTGCGTTCAGGGCCGCCATGCAGGCGGGCTACGGATGCGAGCTGGACGTACAGTTCACAAAGGACAAGAAGCTCATCGTATTCCACGACAACGACTACAAAAGAGCATGCGGTGTGGATAAACCGGTGTGGGAGCTCACCTTTGAGGAGGCGAGGCAGCTGAGCCTCTTCGGGACAGACGAGCGCATCCCCACCTTCCGTGAGGTCCTGGATGTGGTGGACGGACAGAATCCCTTGATCGTCGAGATCAAGGCCGAGGAGCTCGACATGGAATGGTACGCCCAGGTCTGCGAGGCCGTCAAAGCGGAGCTCGCAGACTACAAGGGAGACTGGTGTCTGGAGAGCTTCAATCCCCTGGTGGTCAGATGGGCATGGAAAAACATGCCGGAAGTCACCCGCGGACTTCTCGTGGGCGGTCCCGCCAAGAAGGGAGAGAAAATGGCTTTCATCCTCAACTTCATTGCGGTGCTGCTCGCGGACCACATCTGCAGGCCGCAGTTCATCGCGTATGACCATCACGACAGGAACAGATCCCTCAGACTGGTAAAGAAGCTCGGCGCCTTCTCGGTAATGTGGACCGTGGACAACGAGCGGGACCACGGGATCCTGGAGAAGGAAGAGGACGTCATCATCTTCGAACACTATCTGCCTGACACACACTACAAAAACTGACCGGTATTTTTGTATAATCTTCAATAACAGTCCTTCACGTTTGTTCATAATTCACTGTATTTGTTTTTCCCTGCATGTGTTAGAATGTACTCGAAAAGGAGGTATATCCCATGAAACTTTTGATCACCATAGTCCAGAATGACGACGTCCCGGCGCTGACAGACGAGATCGTCAGAAACGGATTCTCCGCAACAAAGCTCGCGTCAACGGGTGGCCTCCTGAGGAACGGGAGCACGACTCTTCTCATCGGTATAGAGGAGAAGGATATGGAGAAGGTATTCTCCATCATCAGGCAGACCTGCAGAGAGCGCACCATCAAGATGCAGGACAACCTCGGCCTGGCAGAGGCCGGCATGTCCTACCGCTATCAGAGCGGCTATGAGGTGACTGTGGGAGGCGCCACTATCTTTGTACTGGATGTGGAACAGTTCCTGCACCTGTAATTAATTGTTGATAAAAGAGGCTTCAGTTGAACATTGCATACTTTTTGACCCCTCGCCAGGACGTGGTCACGCTCTACGATGACAACACCCTGCGCAAGGGGCTTGAAACGATGCGGTCATCCGGCTACAACTCCATGCCGGTGACCAACAGAGATAATGAATACATCGGCGTGGTCAGCGTTGCCGATTTCCTTTGGTATCTCGTCTCCGATGATATGGATGACCGGGGAAACATCCCGATCAGTTCCATAGAAGGAAAATACGTAAAGGATATCATGGACAGCAGCAGCTACCCGGCAGTGTCCATAACCGATTCCGCGGAAGAACTGATGGAGAGGATCCTCTCCCACAACTTCGTCCCTGTGGTGGACGGCCGCACTTCCTTTATCGGGATAGTCACCAGGCACAACGTGATGAAGTACTATCAGGAGAACAGAGGTTCTCTCTCCGAAATGATCGCTTCCGGCATCTGAATCCATATCCCAATAGATACAAAAGCTGCCTTACGGCAGCTTTTTTCTTATAACGCAGAAGCTCCCGGAACATTTTGCTCCGGGAGCCATTTTCTGCTTAATATCTTATAATCTCGCAGTGATCTCCCCGTCCGTGACGTCAACGGTGACCGTGTCTCCGGGCGCCGGGTCGTCCCTGAGGATGCACTTGGCGATAGCGGTCTCGACTCTGGACTGGATGAATCTCTTGAGGGGTCTCGCTCCGTATACAGGGTCATAGCCCTCCCTGACGATCATCTCCTTAGCGGCATCGGTGATCTCGAGCTTAAGTTGTTTGCCGTCGAGGTTCTTCCTGAGGTTCCTGAGCTGCAGCTCGGCGATCTGTCCGATCTCGCTCTCGGTCAGAGGCTTGTAGCAGACCGTCTCGTCTATCCTGTTGAGGAACTCGGGACGGAAGCTGCGTCTGAGCAGCTCGTCCACTCTCGCCCTGGCTTCCGGCTCGATCTCTCCGTCTTTTATGCCGTCCAGAAGGATGTCGCTGCCGATATTGGATGTCATGATAAGGATGGTGTTCTTGAAGTCCACTGTCCTTCCCTGGCTGTCGGTGATCCTTCCGTCGTCCAGCACCTGAAGAAGCACGTTGAATACGTCCGGGTGCGCCTTCTCTATCTCATCGAAAAGCACCACGCTGTAAGGCCTGCGTCTCACCGCTTCGGTGAGCTGGCCTCCCTCGTCGTAACCGACATATCCCGGAGGCGCTCCGATCAGTCTGGACACCGAGAATTTCTCCATATATTCGCTCATATCGATACGGATCATGTTCTTCTCGTCGTCGAACAGCGCTTCCGCCACGGCTTTCGCGAGCTCGGTCTTGCCCACGCCG
>JAFYZG010000054.1 GCA_017548825.1 Oscillospiraceae bacterium | reverse complement strand
CCATGCAGAACTGGTCGTGCACGTTCTCCCTTGTGACGTCTCTTGTATCCACTCCGTCGATGGTGATCTTGCCGGAGTTGATCTCATAGAATCTCATCAGCAGGTTGACCATGGTGGTCTTCCCTGCTCCGGTAGGTCCGACGATGGCGACCTTCTTGCCGGCTTCGATATTCGCGGAGAAATCGTTGATGATTATCTTGTCGGGATCGTATCCGAAGTGCACATGGCTGAATTCCACGTCGCCCCTGATGTTCTCCATCCTCTTGGTCTTGTAGGATTCATCCTCCATCTCCTCCACGTCGAGGAACTCGAACACGCGTTCGCAGGCCGCGGCAGCAGACTGCAGGTTGGTTATGGCGTTGGCGACCATGCTCATGGGCATGGTGAACATGCGCACGTAGATCACGAAAGCGATTATCGTTCCGAACGGGATCTGTCCGCTCTTGGCCATCATGGCGCCGAACACGCAGACGGCAACGTATCCGAGGTTGCTGAGCAGCTCCATGAGCGGGAATGTGATGCCGCTGATGAACTGGCTCTTCCAGTTGTTCTCGAAGAGCTGGTCATTGAGATACTCGAATGTCTCTCTGGATTCCTCCTCGCCGTTGTAAGCCTTGACGATGAGGTGTCCGGCATACATCTCCTCGATATGTCCGTTCATGAGTCCGAGGAAGCTCTGCCTTCTGGTGAAATAACCCTGGCACTTGCGGATGATCACGTTCACCAGCATGAATCCGAGGATCGAGCATACCAGGACGATCAGCGTGAGCTTGACGTTCGTCAGAAGCATCATGATGGTGCAGCCTATGAACGTGACGATGGATGTCACGACCGAGCTGGATGCCATGTTGAGGCTCATACCGATGGTGTCAACGTCGTTGGTGACACGGCTCAGCACGTCTCCGAATGAGGAAGAGTCGAAGCTCTTAAGCGGGATGCGGTTGAGCTTGTGAGATATGTCGTTGCGCATCTGCCTCATCAGTTTCTGTGAAGCTCTGTTGAGGTTCAGGGACTGGATCAGTATGAGCAGCGATGCGACAAGATAGAATATTAGGCTTCTGATGGCGACTCTGATGACTGCGGGAATATCCACTCCGCCGGATTTCATGCCGGCTTCGATGAGATTGGTCATTCTGCTGAGGTTATCAGGCCCAAAGAGAGTCATTATGACACTGAGGACTGAGGCCGCGAATGCAAGAATGAACTGCGGCATTATGTCTTTGCCGTATGCCAGGAGCTTCTGAGCTGCGCCTTTGAGATCCTTGGGTTTCTCGGCGATGCGCATCGGACCGCGCGCACCCTGGTTGATGTTGGCTTGTCCAAGTTGGTAACTGTTTTTCTTAGCCATTATGCAAGTTCCTCCTCTGACAGCTGTGTATACGCGATCTCACGGTATACCTGACAGTTCCTCATGAGCTCCTCATGAGTGCCCATGCCGACCATTTTCCCTTCGTCGAGGACGATGATCTTGTCCGCGTCGCGGATGGTGCCGATCCTCTGCGCGACTATGAGAGTGGTGACTCCAGCGGTCTCCTGCTTGAGAGCGGATCTGAGGATGCGGTCGGTCTTGAAGTCAAGCGCGGAGAAGGTGTCGTCGAAGATATATATCTCCGGCTTCCTGTAGACGACTCTCGCGACCGAGAGCCTCTGTCTCTGACCGCCTGAAACGTTGGTGCCGCCTCTGGTGATTTCTGCGTTGTATGTGTTCTCCATCTTCTCCACGAATTCCGTGGCCTGAGCGATGGCGACTGCCCTCTTTACCTCGGCTTCCGAGTCCTCATCCGGAGCATGGTTGCCGCCCTCACCGTATTCGATGTTGGACGATACGGTGCCGGAGAACAGCACCGCGGTCTGAGGCGCATAGCCTATGAGGTTGCGAAGAGCGTGCTGATTGTATTCCCTGACGTTTCTGCCGTCGACGAGCACCTCTCCGGTGGTGGTGTCATAGAATCTGGGAATGAGGTTGACAAGAGAGGTCTTACCGCTTCCGGTAGCTCCGATGAACGCGACCGTCTCGCCTTTCTCAGCAGTAAATGAGATGTCGCTGAGGACTTCACCTTCTGTTCCGGGGTATGTGAAGCTGACGTTGCGGAACTCAACGGTTCCCTCTTTGCCGGTGATGCCTTCCGTCTCGGGACCGTCCGTGATCTCCAGTTCGCAGTCCAGGACCTCGTTGATCCTTTCAGCAGCGACCGAAGCTCTGGGGATCATGTTGAAGATCATCTCCAGGTTCATGAAGGACATGAGCAGTCTGCTGGCATAGTTGGAGAAGACCACCATCTCAGAGAAGGTTACTATAGCTTCCGTGGTCCCTATCGTCTGGTTTATCAGGAATGCGCCGATCAGGTAGATGCCTACGGTGAGCCCGTTGTTGACGAATCTCATAACAGGTCTTGTGGAGCTCATGATGGTCTGAGCGGCGAGCATGTTGTTGGAGAGATTCTCGTTGGCTGTACGGAACTTGTTCTCCTGGTATTCTTCAGCATTATATGCACGAATGACGCGTATACCCGTGAGGTTCTCTCTCGTCGTCTTGTTGAGTTCGTCTGTCAGGTCCTGCATCTTTCTGAATCTGGGATGAGCGTACCTGATGACGATCACGACTATGATCATGACGGCGATCACCGCTCCTCCGGTAAGAGAGGTCCACTCCCAGTGCTTGCCCCAGATCTTTACCAGCGCTACCACGACCGAGATCGGGGTCCTGACGATCATCCTCAGGCCTCCTGCGATGAACATCTGCATCTGGGTGATGTCGTTGGTGGATCTTGTGATAAGTGATGCGGTGGAGAATCTGTCGATCTCGTTGAGCGAGAAAGACTGCACCTTGTCGAAAATGTCGCTCCTGAGATGCTTTGAATAAAGGCCTCCGAGCATTGCTGAGATATAGCCTGAAGATAGTCCGATGACAGTGCTCAGAAGAGCAAGAAGCATCATTACGCCGCCTGCCTTCCAGATGGCTGACATCTCGCTGCCTTCAGTTTGTACGAGCATCGTGATGCTCGACATGTAGTCCGGGATCTTCATCTCGGTCCACACCTGCGCGAGGACCAGAAGGATGCTGAAGATGAGCAGCACTACCTCCTGCCTGCGCATACGCTTGATTGCTTTGAACATGTATGTACTCCTTTTAAATGATTTACAGTTCCTGGTCGGCTACTTTCGTGAGCAGCCTGTAGAGCTGATCCTTCTCATCATCGGACAGGATGCGGAACAGTTCCTCCGTCGTCTTGTCCCGCTCTTCTGTCATGACAGCGTTGCGTTCCCTGCCGCTGTCTGTGATGAAAACGATCTGTTCCCTTTTGTCGGTCTCACTGCGCTGTCTTCTGATGAAGCCCTCTTTCTCCAGCTTCTCAAGCGCGCCGGTGAGCGACTGAGGTCTGATGTGCATCCTCTGGGCCAGCACCTTCTGGGTTATCCCGTCCTCCTCCGAGAGCAGGTGCAGGATGAGTCCGTTGTGCAGCGTACCATCTACCCCGTCCTTCTCCAGCACAGTGTGGAACAGCCTGCTATGAAGCCGCGCGATGCGGAATACGGAGATCAGCAGATCATTGTCGTTCATGTGTTGTCTCCTTTTAGACACAAATGATTGATAAGATGATTTATTATAAAATTTCTTAAATTAAGTTTATTGATTATCAGTATGCTGATAGTAAGATGCCTTACTAATTATATTCCGATGATCTCCCAGTGTCAACATTTGTTATTGAGCAAATATGAAATGGATATTATTCTAATAGAAGACGATAAATGCCGGAAGGCAGAAGAGGAGATAATATATCATGGCTAAAGAACTTACGAAGGAACTGCTCGCTTCCCTAAGGGAGAGATACGATGCGGATCCAAGAGCCAGGGCGGTCAGAAGAGCGCTCACTAAGACCGATATCTTCGATATAGCGAAGATACAGGAGAACGACAACAAGGTGCAGTACCATTTCGACATAGACATTGAGACGCTGGAGGCCACCGATCAGAAGAACTCCGGCAGGTGCTGGATCTTCGCGGGGACGAACTTCCTTCGCGAGGAGGTCGCGAAGAAATGCAGGGTCAAGGAGTTCGAGCTCTCGCAGAACTATGTCGCTTTCTGGGACAAACTTGAGAAGATCAACTGGACAATGGAGAGCATCATCTCACTCAAGGATGCCGAATGGGACGATAGGACCCTCATGTGGGTGCTTCATACCGGAGTCGGCGACGGCGGCCAGTGGGACATGTTCGCAGGGATAATCAAGAAGTACGGCATCGTTCCGAAGTCCGCCTTCCCCGAGACCTTCGCGTCCAGCGACACATGGCACTGGGAGTACCTCGTTGAGCGCAGGCTCAGGAGATTCGCCGCGGACGTCCAGAGAAACAACGGCGATCCCGAAAAGATAGAGGAACTCAGGGACAGGTGCTTCGAGGAGCTCTATTCATTCTCGGTGTCCTGCTTCGGCGAGGTACCTGAGACATTCGATTTTGAGTACGTGGATAAGGACAACAAATACCATATCGACAGAGGACTCGATCCTCATTCCTTCTATGAGAAATACGTCGGTCTGGATCTGGACGAGTACGCGTCGCTCATCACCTCTCCCACCAGGGACAAACCCTTCCACGAGAGGTTCACGGTGAACTACGTCGGCAACATCGTCGGAAATAAAGTCATCTATCTCAACCTCACCATGAAGGAGCTCAGAGACGCAGTGGTCGCACAGCTGAAGGACGGACAGATCGTCTGGTTCGGGTGCGACTGCGGAGCGTGGGGCGACAGGAAGAGCGGAGTATGGGACATGAACAACTACGACCTCCCTGCCCTCTTCGATCTGGACGTTGAGCTCAGCAAGGAGGATTCCCTGCTGTACAGCGAAAGCGCGATGAACCACGCTATGTGCATCACCGGCGTCGCCTTCGATGAGAACGGCGAGCCATGCAAATGGAAGATAGAGAACAGCTGGGGCGATAAAAACGGCGAAAAGGGATACTATCTCGCATCCGCGGAATGGTTCGACCTGTACGTCTATCAGGCCGTCGTAAATAAAAAATATCTCTCTGAAGAGATACTGAAGTGCCTCGAGAAGGAGCCGCACGAACTCGATCCCTGGGATCCCATGGGGACACTCGCAGACTGAAAGGAAAAAGAAATGAGAATCTCTGACCAAAGCTTCCTGATCCAGGACGTTCCATCTCTGAAAGATCTTAAGCAGAAGGTTGTCTCCTACAGAGAACAGGAGAAGATCCACAACAAATGGCTGAAGGAAAGGCTTGATACCATCATGCCAAAGGTCATGAAGGAATCCGGGCTGGACATGTGGGTCATCGCATTCAATGAATACAATGAAGATCCGCTGTACAGGACCCTGCTGCCGAAGCATTTCTTCACCGGGAGAAGGACCATGTGCCTGGTCTTCGTAATGAAGGAAGGTGAACTCAAACGGCTGGCGCTCACCCGCCCCAGGATCGGTATAGACGGGTACTATGAGCTGGAGTGGATCAATCAGAAGGGATCCAACTGGGCTATCCCGGAAGATTATCCGTATCCCCCCGAGACGCAGTGGGAATGCCTGAACAGAGTGGTCAACCAGTACGATCCAAAGACCATCGGACTCAACTACTCGGACGATTTCGCGTTCGGTGACGGACTCAGCTATTCCCTTGCAAAGAAGATCATCGGAGCTCTCGATGAGAAATACAGGGACAGGATCGTTTCGGCCCAGTACGCGGCCGTGAAGTGGCTGGAGACCAGATCCGACAGCGAGCTGGCCGCAT
>JAFYZG010000053.1 GCA_017548825.1 Oscillospiraceae bacterium | reverse complement strand
CGACTATGAGGTCAAGAACATATGGCAGTTCCTTAACCTCAGGGAAGGCGGAACTGCATTCTACGGTATCCTGACCGGCGCTCTGCTCACATCCTTCATAGTCTGCAAGATAAACAAGACGCGCTATCTCTGCCTTCTCGATAACCTCGCTCTCGGATTCCTGGTAGGCCAGGGCATCGGGAGATGGGGCAATTTCTTCAATCAGGAGCTCTTCGGAACGAACACGGATCTGCCCTGGGGAATGTACAGCGATACCATTGCAAGGTACATCAGCAGAGAGGGCGAGAGGCTCTTCAACGAGCATGGCATCGTCCCCACGGACGGTCCCGTGCACCCCACGTTCCTGTATGAGAGCATATGGTGCGTGATCGGGCTATTCGTTATCAGTTATTTCATCAGACACAGACAGTTTGACGGGGAGATAGGGCTCCGCTATCTGCTGTGGAACGGCATCGGCAGAGCGTTCTGCGAGTCGCTGCGCACCGACGCATTGTTTGTCGGCAACGTGAGGATCTCCCAGCCGATATGCATCACTTATGCCACTATCTCCGCGATAGCGCTTATAGTCATCAAGAGAAAGATAAAGAACTCGAACGACCCGGATTATCTCAAACCGTATGCGATGACCAGGGAATATCTCCTGGCGTCCGGTCAGGTCACGGAAGGACCTGCCGACGTAACAGAGGAGCTCCCGGAAGATGCAGAACCGCAGACTGAGGAAACTGCTGATGTCGAACCGGTATCTGAGGCCGACCCGGAGACTGATGCTTCGGCAGAGGAAGATGATGCCGCTGAAGATACTGATACTGCAGAAGAGGAAGTTTCAGAAGAAGACGCTTCCGAAAAGTCTGACACCGGAGAAATGACATGATAATAAGCCGGATATCAGAAGGTATCCGGCTCTGTTTATATACAGACGGGTGGAGTGAATGGCTAAAGAAGGCAGAAACAATACGATAGACCTTGTGAACGGACCGATATTCTCGAGTCTGATACGTTTTGCGATCCCGATCCTATTCGGCAGCATCGTGACCCAGTTCTACAACGTGGCGGACTCAATGATAGTCGGCCGTTTCATCAGTTCCGAGGCTCTTGCCGCTGTTTCCGCCAGCACTCCGATAGTAAGTATAATCAACCTGTTTGCTATAGGGCTTTCGTCGGGATCCAATGTGGTCATAGCTCAGAGAGTAGGTTCCGGAGACCGCAGCGCGCTTCAGAAAGCGGTATCCACCGTATCGTTCCTGACGATTACCTGCTCGCTGTTCATAACAGTAATAGGGCTTATAGTCAGCCGTCCCATGCTCGCGGTGCTCAAGACTCCGGAAGAGATCATGGACGCATCGGCGCTGTATCTTGTCATCGTGTTCCTGGGCACCACGGGCAACCTCATCTATCAGATGGGTACAGGTGCTCTCAGAGGAATGGGCGATGTGAACTGGCCGCTGATATTCCTCATCATATGCAGCGTACTGAACATAGTATTCGACCTGGCGGCTGTCCTGATCTTCAAACTGGGCGTAGAAGGAGTTGCAGCGGCCACAGCGATATCCCAGATCATATCCGGTATCGGTATCATCAGGCGTCTCAACAGCGGACCCTACGGGATCAGAGTTGGCCTGTCCGAGATGAAACCCGACAGATATGAGCTAGGGGAGATCGTCCGTATAGGGCTTCCCGCCGCCATTCAGAATATCGGAAACACTCTGGCAAGCATGTTCGTCCAGTCCTCAGTCAACACGTTCGGTTCCACGTTCATCGCTGCCAACAGCATCGTAACCAAAGTCGACATGCTGCTCTACATTCCTGTGGACGCCCTAAGTACGGCACTGTGCACTTTCGTGGGTCAGAATATGGGACGCCTGCAGCTGGACAGGATCAGGAAGGGGATCAACTCAGCCATCCTGACGCTCACCATTCTGGGAGTGGGGCTGTGCGGAACACAGATAGCGTTCAGGCATGTGCTTCCGACCATATTCACAAAGGACCAGGCGGTCCTGGATATCGCTGCGGAAGGTCTGCTGATAATGTCGTTCCAGTGCCTGTTCTACGGCATCGACCGCTGCCTCGTGAACGCGATGCGCGGTGCGGGCAAATCCGTGGTGCCGATGATAACCGCGCAGTTCGGCGCATTCTCCAGGATCCCGCTGTCCTACTACCTCGGTGTTAAGACAGGGGACTGGCACGGCATATTCTGGGCGATGCTGATCGCGGCGTTCCTCAGAAACACCGCAATAGCAATCTACTATTTCTGCGGCGGCTGGACCAGGGTAGTGAAGTCGTATGAAGAGAAGCACCCCGAACTGCTTAAGAACGGCAGTGCATGTGAAGAGAATAAAGTATGAAAAAAAGCTGTGACCTGAAAAGATCACAGCTTTTTATATGGGGTGGATAGTGGGGCTCGAACCCACGACCCCCAGGGCCACAACCTGGTACTCTAGCCGACTGAGCTACATCCACCAGACGAGTCTAGAAGATTATATAACAGGCTTGTGGCAATTTCAATATCCGCCTGCGGGGAATCGTTTTTATGGACATAACAGGCTGTTTCTGTTATATTCTTTAGTTGTTGAGGGGCTGTAGCCAAGCGGCAAGGCAACGGACTTTGACTCCGTCACTCGCTGGTTCAAATCCAGCCAGCCCTGCCATTTTTAATCCGCCGCGCCGCGGCAAAGGAGAGAACATGAAGGTCTTCGTCACCGGAGGTCTGGGGTATATCGGATCGCACACTGTCGTCTCGCTTATAGAAGCGGGCCACGATGTCGTGATCGCGGACGCCCTGTACAACAGCAGTGAGAGCGTTTTGCAAAGGCTCGAGAAACTGACAGGGAAGTCGATCCCGTTCTACAGGATCGATATCACCGATCACGACAGCCTCTCGGGGATATTCGACGATCACAGCATCGATGCCGTGATCCATTTCGCGGCCTACAAGGCCGTAGGCGAATCCCAGGTCAAGCCTCTCATGTACTACAGGAACAATCTCTTCGGGATGATAACCCTGCTGGAAGTGATGAAGGAAAAAGGCGTGCACCGTCTGGTGTTCAGCTCCAGCGCCACTGTTTACGGAGATCTGACGGAGAGCCCGATACCTGAGACCGCTCCGCTCAAGGCGGCGAACGTGTACGGGAAGACGAAACTTATGTGCGAGGATATCATCCGCGACTACGCCGCGACGGACAGCGAGGCGTCGTTCGCCATCCTTCGTTATTTCAACCCAGTAGGGGCTCATGAGAGCGGCATCATCGGCGAGCTGCCCAACGGCATCCCGAACAACCTCATGCCTTACATAACGCAGGTCGCCAACGGTATCAGAGATCATCTCACTGTTTTCGGCAACGACTACGACACACCGGACGGCACCGGCGTGAGGGACTATATCCATGTGGTCGATCTTGCGGACGGACATACGGCAGTCCTCAAGAAGCTCGAGAAAGAGAACGGTGTGTTCACATACAATCTCGGATGCGGCAGAGGCTATTCGGTCCTGGAAGTCATAAACGCTTTCGAGAGGCAGAACGGCATCGAGATCAGGTATGAGATCGGACCGCGGAGGAGCGGTGATATAGCTACCTGTTTCTCCGATCCCTCCAAGGCCGAGAGAGAGCTCGGATGGAAGGCGGAGAGGAACATCGACGACATGTGCAGGGACTCCTGGAGGTGGCAGCAGTACGCCTCCGAACACAATCTGTGAGAGTCATTGCGATTATTGACTTTTATATTCCTCAAACATATAATCTTACCGTTGAGCGTCTGTAGCTCAGGTGGATAGAGCAACTGCCTTCTAAGCAGTGGGTCGGGGGTTCGAGTCCCTCCAGGCGCACCAAACCCGAACACTGTTCGGGTTTTTTTCTTAAGGAGACAGCCATTGAGTCAGTATTTTGAAAACGACAAATCACTCAAAGAGGATCTGCGGGAACTGACATGCTGGTGCGGAACACGCAAGCTTGTGTTCCTGACCGACAGCGGTGTCTTCTCCAGGACCGAGATAGACGACGCGTCTCTGTTCCTGGTCAGAGGCATCCCGGCACTCTCCGGCAGAGTGCTGGATCTGGGATGCGGTTACGGGTTCATAGGGATCTACTCCGCCGTCAGAAATCCGGGGATCACGCTCGTTCAGAGCGATGTCAACGAGAAAGCCGTTGAGCTCTGCAGGAGAAACTGCGAAGCGAACGGTGTAACATCGGAAGTGATACTGTCCGACGGGTTCGGTTCCATAGAAGGGAAGTTTGACAGTATACTGCTCAATCCGCCGATCCATGCCGGAAAGGAAGTCACATTCAGGCTTCTGGAGGAATCGGTCCGACATCTGGCCGATAACGGAGTGCTGTACATAGTGATAAGAAAAAAACATGGCGCCTCATCGATGACGGATCACCTGAGGACCATGTCAGATACGGAGATCATAAAAAAGGAGAAAGGCATCAGTCTGATAGCCTGCACCGCAAGATAGACTGGGAGGTCATAATAATATGGTGTATTGGGATTCCAAAACGCTTAAGCGCCGTGCCAAAGACGTTCTTTCCGGGCATTACTGGCAGTATTTTCTCGCTATGCTGGTCTGCGGCGTGATTGGTGGATCGTTGACTCACTTCAACTTCAAGATCAGCATCAGCAACATGAATTTCAGAAATCTGGATGAATTCATCCGGTATCTGCTGAACTGGTTCTATTCGCATTATCCTTCCATACTCACTTCATTTGCGGCATCCGGCGTAGGGAAGACGCTTTGGAAGATATTCATAAGCAATCCGTTCTATGTCGGCAGCGGCAGATACACTACACTGGCTTCGTACAGGAAATATGATTTTCAGAACATTTTCTTCCCGTTCTCGGAAGGAAGATATCTGAAGACGGTGATAACTCTTCTGCTCAGAGACATATATATCATGCTCTGGTCGCTTCTGCTCGTCATACCCGGCATCATAAAGGCGTATTCCTATTTCATGGTACCGTATATCCTGGCAGAAAATCCGAATATATCCAGAGAAAGGGCATTCGAGATCAGCAAGAGAGCAACGTCAGGCGAGAAGTGGAGGATGTTCCTGTTCGACCTCTCGTTCTTTGGGTGGTATCTGCTCGGCGCACTCTGTTTTGGTATAGGTGTGCTGTTCGTGGTGCCATATTACGCAGCCGCGCACGCCGAACTGTATGGCGCACTGAGGTTCAAAGCAGTCAGGGAATCCATATGCGGTCCCAATGAGATCGGATCCGAACTGTTCAGGAACTGATATCTTATCAACAAGGATAAATGGCCTGTCGAACCCGAAAGGGTGGAACAGGCCATTTTGTTTCCTTTGATATTACTGCGATTAGCCGGCACTACAGAACCAGTTCCATAAGCCAGCAGTCTTCCTTTTTTCCTTCGAACAGCTCATGCTCCGGAAGCGGTTTGATTATCCTGAACCCGGCTTTCTCATATGCCCTGATCGCCCTCGGGTTGCTTTTATGTGGATCCAGAAGGATGCAGTCTGCTGCCTTGTCTTCTTTAAGATAATCGGCCATCAGTTTCAGGAATGATGATCCGAGACCCTTGTTCCAGTATTGCGGTTCCCCGATGAACTGATCCATGCCAAATACGTTCCGGCCGTCATCGGGATAGTCATATTCCTCGAACATCTCTCCGCTCAGCCGGTATGCCTGCCCGTATCCGATGGGTATGTTCCTGTATTCGAAGATCACTCTGAAGCCGTCGGGGATCTCCTCAAGGAAATGCTCGGATAAGGTGTCCATCGTGTATCTGACATCCCGTCCCTCATAGAACTCCAGAACGGTATCGTCGGTCAGCCACCTGAACATGAGCGGCAGATCGCTTTCCGTAAAATCCCTGATCAGTATATCGTCACGTATTATTCTCATTCATCCGTCCCCATCGATCGCATCAACAGCATATCATTCTGCGTTCTTACGGGTGACATATATATGTCCGACCCCAAACAGGACCGCAGATACTACCAGCAGCCAGTGTCTGAGCAGCAGACCGCTCATAAGGAATATGCAGGCGGGAATCACAGCCAGGGCCAGAGCTCTTTTCCCGGTCTTCCTTTTCAGAAAAGCTGCATATACGGCCCAGTACAGGACCAGCAGTAATCCGTTCCCGAACAGGTATAGGAGCATCTCGAACACACTTGGAAAACCGAACTTCCAGACCAGAAGAGGCAGCCACATCAAAACGATGCACGCATATCTGCCGATCTGTTCGATCGCATTCATGATCTTGCTCGTGCAGTTATTCTTCTCGCCGGGGTTCCTCAGAGCATAGACTATGTTCGGTATCAGCATCAGTATTACGATGACTGCTCCGAATACACTGATCCATCCGAATTCCATATATCAGAGACCTCACAGATGCCGTTATTCCACATTTATATCATACCATCAGGCAGCGGACAAAAAAGAAATCCCGAATGTCTTTTTCGGACTTTCGGGATACCTGTGATGCCTAAGTACGCCCAAAAGGACACCAAACCATAGAAAGAGCGCCTAAAAGACATCTTTCCGATCATCACAACAAGCGGGAATTTACGTTGCTGTGTTTAGTTCCTGAATAATTCTTGAGTATGTTTTGTTCCAGTTTTCATTGGGATTATTGATAATCATATATTGTACATTCAAGCTGCGCAGTATTTCTGTTTCTCTGCGCTGACGTTCTTCCAGTG
>JAFYZG010000011.1 GCA_017548825.1 Oscillospiraceae bacterium | reverse complement strand
GGGTTCATCTTCTTCCGCGGCCGCGCAAAGAGGATGATAGTGACGTCCGGATACAACGTATATCCGGCACAGATCGAGAACATCCTGGATGCCCACGAGAAGATCCACATGAGCTGCGTCATAGGCGTCCCGGACGACTACAGGATGCACGCGGTAAAGGCTTTCGTGATGCTCAAGGATGGTGTCCCGAAGACCGATGAGACCAGGGAGGAGATCAGGCAGTACTGCCGCAAGCACATCGCGAGATATGCGGTGCCGCGGGAGATAGAGTTCCGCGACGATCTGCCGAAGACGCTGGTGGGCAAGGTGGCCTACAGGGTCCTGGAGGAGGAAGAGGAAGCGAAATACCAGAGGAACAAGGACGCCACCTCGCTGCTCCCGGAAGGCGACAGCCGGAAAAAATAAGAACAGATATAAAAAGACAGCTGCACCTTGAAAGGTGCAGCTGTTCTGCTGTAACAGGGGGAATTATCGGTTGGCTCTGCGGTAGATATCCAATGCGTCCTCGTAGGAGATATCCGCGAAGGAGCCCCAGTGGGCGGTACCGCCGTTAGTGACATCCCCGGCGAGCCTGATCACTCTCTCATCTGGATGAACACCGAACTGCGTCTCGGAGAAGCATACCGGAACCCCGATGGAGGAGAAGAATTCGTCGACCGCCTCGATTGCCCTGTCGGGGTCGTCGGATTCGATGCCGAACACGCGGCGTCCGAGCTCGCAGAACCTGGCGGGATCCCTGTCCTTGAAGTGGCGGGCCCAGGATCCGAACAGAGCGGAGAGCGACGCGCCGTGGGCTATGTCGAAGTCAGCGGACAGCCTGTGTCCAAGTCTGTGGACGTCCAGTCCCTTGTGGCCGCCCAGTCCGGTGAGATCGTTGTGGGATACTTCGCTGGCCCAGAAGAGCTCGCTTGCCGCGTCGTAGTTGTCGCGCTCGCGCAGCAGCACGGGAGTGAATTTTACTACGGTCCTCATGACGGCGCATGCGAATTCATCGGTGAGATAGTTGCCCTGAAGATCCGAGAAGAAGCGCTCCATGGTGTGCATGAGGATATCGGCGCAGCCGCATCCCACCTGATAGTCGGGAAGGGTGAAGAGGAACTCGGGGTTGATGAGGGCGAATATCGGACGGTTTAGCTCAGTATTGTATCCGTTCTTCTGTCTGGTCTCCTCATTGGTGATAACGGAAGAGGCGGAAAGCTCGCTGCCGGCTGCCGCGATGGTGGGGATGGCCGCGACGCCGACGGCCTTGTCGGCTTTCCTGACGCCGCTCCAGAAATCCCATACGTCGTACTCGGGATTCGCGGCGCCGATGGAGATCATCTTGGCGGTATCTATGACGCTGCCGCCTCCGAAGCCCAGGATCAGGTCGGGACAGAACTCTCTTGCGATCTCAAGTCCTTCCCTGGCCTTGGAGAGCAGGGGATTAGCCTTGACCCCGGAGAGTTCGGCGTATTCTATGCCGTCCGCGTCCAGAACGGAGCATACTCTGTCGAACGCTCCGGACTTTTTAACGCTGGATCCTCCGGTGACGATTAGGACGCGTTTCCTTCCGTATTTCTTCAGATACTCCGAGATCTGCATCTCGGCTCCTCTGCCGAAGTAAACGTCTGTGGGCGAATGAAATGTGAACTGATGCATTTTCGTACCTTTCTACCTTAGCTGAAGGGATGGAAGTGTGCGGATAAGTGTTTTGGGTATGTTTCCCGAGGCGGGGTCATACACCTTAAGTACTTTTGTGAGCAGTTCCCGTTCTGTGCAGATCACGAACGGGTCTATGCCGGCGCTGCTGGCGGCATGCTCCAGAGCGCCGATGAAGATGTCGTAGTAATCGCCTTTGGAGGCTTTCACCCGGGAAGCGAGAGCGGGCAGCAGCTTTTCGTTGACGTTCCTGTCGGTGACGGGAGCCCCCGTGGAGGCCCAGTATTCCTTTGTGAACCGGACCAGCAGCGAGTATGCCTCGCTCTCCGTCATCTGCCTGTCGATATAGTAGTTGATCCCGCTGAGTCCGTACATCATCTTCCTGGCGTCGAAGTATCCCAGCTTGAGGTTCCTCGCCGAAAGTTCCGGATCGAACTGCATGAGCCTGCCGATATCGGCTACCGGCTTTATGGTGTGTACCTCAACACCGGGGATGTCGTATTTCTGTATCGGGCCTATGGAGTTGAGCTCTACGGCGATTATGTCTTTGTATCCGTTGTCGGTGAGTGCGCTGATGGGAAGCCTGTTGTAGATGCCGCCGTCGAAATATCTCTTTCCGCCGAGCTTCTCGCTGCGGAACACGGGCAGGTAGGCGGAGGCCAGCAGCATATCGTACAGCTCGCCGTCCGCGAGATCCTTGGCGCGCACTACCAGCTCCTTCATCTCGTCTATCAGGAAGGTCACGATATAGAAGTCTATGTCTGATTCCAGCACGGCCTTTTCATCGATCGCCTGCTGCATCGTAGCTTTGAGAGGGGAGATGTCGAAGCCGCGGTTCCTGAGGGTCTCGGTCAGAGTTCTGGCGGTGTCTTTGAGGTCCATCTTGAGGAAGTCCATGTTGATGAGTTTCTTCATGACGGAGTCGTCCACTTCCATGACCTGCGAGTAGGTCAGGTTCTCCCAGAAGCGTACGGCGGTGTCCAGGTCTCCCGCAGTGACAGCCGCGCCGTTGATCGCGCCGACCGAAGTGCCGGATACTGCGCAGAATCCTATCCCTTCCTCATGGAGAGCTTTCCATGCGCCTATCTCGTAGGCCCCGCGGCCTCCTCCGCCCTCCAGGGCAAGGGCGTATTTTTTGGATCTGTCCAGTTTGAAATCCATTGTCTACCTCAAAAATATCTCTATAATAAATATATCATAATCACACTGAAAGCCGTGAAGGCGGAACAGGCTGCCGGTCAGTTGCCAAAAGCCTTTCCATAGATATATAATCAGAAAAATGAGAATAATCCGTTAAGGATACAGATGTTCTGAGGAGGAATTTGATGGAAGAGAGACTTATCCGTATGATCCGTGACGTGTGCGCTACCGATGCGGAGATCACCAGGGACACAAATCTGACTTTTGACCTCGGGCTCAAGAGCATAGATCTTCTTGAGCTGGTCACCGACGTGGAGGATGAATTCGGCATCGAAGTCACCGATGAGGCAGTCGAAGGTATCCACACCGTGGGAGAGCTCCTGGACTATATCGAGTCTCAGGTCTGACGGATAAGATGTCTGCCGGTGATCCGGCAGAGGTTCTGCTGATATTTGAACCGGCTGAAGGGCAAAGTCCTCCGGCCGTTTTCTTTTGCCGGACAATATTTTAAAAACGTCTGAACTATTGCCCGCAGTCAGCTGTTTTTGTGTTATAATTCCAACGTGATTTTTTAGAAAACGATCCAAGGAGGCAAATCATGCCCGGCACTATTTCCAGAGGCGTCCGCGCGCCTATTATAAGAGAGGGCGACGACATCGTAAGCATCGTCGTGGACAGCGTCCTCAAAGCAGCTGAAGAACAGAACTTTTCACTGCAGGACAGGGATGTCGTTGCAGTCACGGAGGCGGTCGTCGCGAGAGCGGCGGGCAACTATGCCACCGTGGACGACATCGCTGCAGATGTGAAGAGAAAGATAGAGGGAGATACGGTGGGACTCGTGTTCCCCATATTCTCCAGAAACAGATTCGCGATCTGCCTGAGGGGCATCGCCAGGGGAGTAAAAAAAGTCGTGCTGCAGTTCAGCTATCCCTCCGACGAGGTGGGCAACCATCTGATCAGCGAGGATGAGCTCGACGACAGCGGTGTCGATCCCTACACCGACGTGCTCACGGTGGATGAGTTCCACAGGCTCTTCGGACACCCGACACATCCCTTTACCGGAGTGGACTATATCCAGTACTACATGGATCTCGTCAGAGAGGAAGGCGCCGAGGTGGAGCTGATCCTTGCGAACCGCCCGGAAGCGATCCTCAGTTACACTGATCAGGTCATCTGCTGCGACACCCACACCAGGGAGAGGACCGGCAAAAGGATCAGGAAAGCCGGAGGGAAGAACGTCCTCACCCTCTGCGACATACTCAATGAGCCGGTGAACGGCAGCGGATACAACAGCGAGTACGGGCTCCTCGGCACCAATAAAGCCACAGAGACCAGCGTCAAGCTGTTCCCCAACAACGCCAAGGAAGTCGCCGACAAGGTCGCCGCAGCACTCTATGAGAAGACCGGCAAGAAGGTCGAGGCGATGGTATACGGAGACGGAGCTTTCAAGGATCCCGTCGGTAAGATCTGGGAGCTCGCCGACCCCGTCGTCAGCCCCGGCTTCACGGACGGACTGGCCGGAGTGCCCAACGAGCTTAAGCTGAAGTTCCTTGCGGACAACGACTTCGCCGATCTGTCCGGTGATGAGCTGGCGGACGCCATCCGCGGAGCCATCTCAAAGAAGGACAAGGACCTCAAGGGACAGATGGTCTCGGAAGGCACCACCCCCAGAAGGCTGACGGATCTTATCGGATCTCTGTGCGACCTCACCTCCGGAAGCGGAGACAAGGGCACGCCGATAGTTCTCGTGCAGAACTACTTCTCCAACTATTCAGACTGACATACGAAAAATTGCTGCCCGGAACTACTTCCGGGCAGTTTTGTAATATAATATGAAAAGAAAAGACCACAAAACGCGAACGGAGTTATACATCATGATCCAGGAGAAAGTTTTGGACGGGAACCTCGTGAGGATACCCGATGAATTCATGAAAAAACTCAGGATCCAGAACGGGGACAAGGTGATCTTCACGGAGGATCCCAAGGGAAACATAGTCCTCGCAAATTCATCGCTGGACGTACTTCCGACACTGGAGTGCGGATTCTGGGATCTGGGACCCAAGCTGGGACTCAGCGACGAGCGCGACATAGTCAGGTTCGTGAATGAGTTCAGAAAGGGGCGGCATCAATGAGAGTCATGATCGATACCACGGTGTTCCTGGCGGAATGCCTGCTCCCCACGCAGAAATATCCCAGGCTCATGAGGAAGATAGTCGCCGGGCATAAGCTCGTCTTCTCGGAAGGACAGCTTGAGGAGATACGCTCCCTGATGGCGGAATACTTCCCGAACGAATGCGATACCGTAGAGCTGTTCCTCTCCAGATTCAGTTTCGAGACAGCAGAGTCCACGGAGGACAGGCAGGAAGGATATCCCTTCCTGAGCGATGCCCGCGCCGCAGGTATCGACGCTGTCATAACCCTCGATCCGGATATGGCCGGGACGGTGACGGACGGTATCCGGTTCATGAGTCCTGACAGTTTTCTGAACGGAGACTGACAGTGGAGAAGAAAGAGAAGAAAAAGCAGGAGAAGAAACAGAGCATAAAGCCCGACTGCGAGACCTGCCAGTACTATGACTTCGACGACGAGTACGGAGATTATGTCTGCAGTCAGATGCTGGACGAGGACGAGATGGTCAGAGTCATGGAGCACGGGGCGGCCGACTGTCCCTACTACAGGTACTATGACGAGTATATGATGGTTCGCAGGCAGAACTGAGAAGGCGCTGAGCGCATGCCGGAAGGCATGCGCTTTTCCTGTGCCCGCGCAGGGGAAAAGTTGACAAAAACACTGCCTGCGGGAACCGCTAAATTGGACCCTTTCGCACTTCACAAAACACAGTGCTGACACTATAATTTAGTTGTATGGAAAATGGCGGAAAAGGCGCTGTTCCAAATGAAAAATAAAAATAATTTTTGATAGGAGATTACCAAATGGCAACGTTCAACAAGAAGACCGTTGAAGATCTTGATGTAGCCGGCAAGAGAGTACTTGTCCGCTGCGACTTCAATGTACCGCTTAAAGAGGGCGTCATCACCGATGATACACGTATCGTCGCCGCTCTCCCCACCATCAAGTACCTGCTTTCCAAGGGCGCCCGTGTGATCCTCTGCTCACACCTCGGCAGACCCAAGGGAGAACCGAAGCCCGAGTTCACGCTCGCTCCCGTCGCTGCCCGTCTCACAGAGCTCCTCGGCCAGGAAGTCAAGTTCGCGGCCGATGACGAAGTCGTGGGACCCAACGCCAAGGCTGCTGTCGCCGAGATGAAGGACGGCGAAGCGATCCTGCTGGAGAACACCCGCTTCCGTCCCGAAGAGGAGAAGAACAAGGAGAACTTCTCGGAAGAGCTCGGTTCCCTCTGCGATCTGTTCGTGAACGACGCGTTCGGAACCGCCCACAGAGCGCATTGCTCCACAGTCGGCGTGACGAACTATGTCTCCGAATCTGCTAACGGATATCTTATGGCCAAAGAGGTGGAGTTCCTCGGAAACGCTGTTGAGAATCCTGTCCGTCCCTTCGTCTGCATCCTCGGCGGCGCAAAGGTGGCTGACAAGCTCGCAGTCATTGAGAACCTCCTCACAAAGGCCGACACCCTGATCATTGGCGGCGGAATGGCTTACACGTTCCTCAAGGCTCAGGGCTATGAAGTCGGAACATCCCTGCTCGATGAGAGCAAGGTGGATTTCTGCAAAGAGATGCTGGAGCGCGCAGAGAAGAACGGCGTCAAGCTGCTTCTCCCCGTGGACACAGTCGTGACCAAGGAGTTCCCGGATCCCATCGATGCTCCTGTTGAGACCGAAGTGTATGACAGCACCGCTCTCCCGGCAGACAAGATGGGCATGGATATCGGCCCCAAGACCCGCGAGGTCTATGCAGAGGCCATCAAAAACGCGAAGACCGTTGTCTGGAACGGACCCATGGGCGTGTTTGAGAACCCCCAGCTCGCAGAAGGCACGAAGGCTGTCGCCCGCGCGATCGCCGAGACCGACTGCATCTCCGTGATCGGCGGCGGCGACTCCGCAACAGCAGTCAACTCCCTCGGCTTTGCCGATAAGATCACACACATAAGCACCGGCGGCGGCGCATCCCTCGAGTTCCTCGAAGGCAAGGGACTCCCCGGCATCGATGCCATGACAGATAAAGACTGATTATTGAAAGGATACAGGTAATGAATAAGGCTAAGAGAAACGCGGTCATCGCGGGCAACTGGAAGATGAACAAGACTGCCAGCGAGGCAAGAGAGCTCATCGACGGACTCCTTCCCCTGGTAAAGGATGCGGGATGCACCGTCATCATCGGTGTTCCTTTCACCGACATCCATGTCGCAGTTGAGATGACAAAGGGCAGCAACGTCCACGTAGCAGCCCAGAACTGCCACTTCGAAGCCAGCGGAGCATTCACCGGCGAGGTGTCTGCCCCGATGCTCAAGGAAGAGGGAGTCGAGTATGTCATCCTCGGACACAGCGAGCGCCGTCAGTATTTCGCAGAGACAGACGAGACCGTCAACAAGCGCGCCAGAGCTGCCCTTGCAAACGGACTCAAGACCATCATCTGCGTCGGAGAGAGCCTTGACCAGCGCGAAGCCGGCGTGACGAAGGAATTCGTCTGCGGCCAGGTCGTTGCAGCTCTTGAAGAGATGACTGCTGAGGATCTCAAGAACGTCATCATCGCCTATGAGCCCATCTGGGCCATCGGCACCGGCAAGACCGCTACCAAGGAACAGGCTGCGGAAGTCTGCGGATTCATCCGCGAGACAGTCGCCGAGAAGTACGGCCAGGACGTCGCGGACGCCCTCACCATCCAGTACGGCGGATCAATGAACGCGAAGAACTGCGACGAGCTCCTCTCCATGGAAGACATCGACGGCGGACTCATCGGCGGCGCTTCCCTGAAGCCTGCTGACTTCTCCGTTATCGTAGAGGCGGCCAGCAAATAAGAAAGGAATTTATTCCATATGAATAAGAAACCGATTCTTCTTGTTGTCATGGACGGAGTCGGCATCTCCAAGACAGGTCTGGGAGACGGAGTGACTCTGGCGAACACCCCGACTCTCGACCGCCTCAGGGCGGAGTGCCCCAACACCACGCTCAAGGCCCACGGTACTGCCGTCGGACTTCCTTCCGACGACGACATGGGAAACAGCGAGGTCGGACACAATGCTCTCGGATGCGGACAGATCTATTCACAGGGCGCCAAGCTCGTGAATGAGTCCATAGAGAACGGATCGATCTTCGCCTCCGACGCCTGGAAGGATGTCGTCGGCGTAAAGGGCACGGTCCATTTCCTCGGACTTCTGTCTGACGGAAACGTGCACTCCAACATCAGCCATCTG
>JAFYZG010000052.1 GCA_017548825.1 Oscillospiraceae bacterium | reverse complement strand
GCTGTGGTCCTTTCCACCGCGTCCTTCAGCCGGATGATCTCCCGCTGAAGTTCGGAAGCCCTGATATCCTGCCTGCTCAGCAGATCGTTGTAATGGGCAAGCATCTTGTCGTTGTTTGCTGCGATCGCCCTGTCTCTGTCGGCACGTATCTTCTCCTGCTCCGCTGAAAGTTCTGCGTTCTTCTGAAGCAGATCGGAATAATCCTTCTCATACTTTTTAAGCATGGAGTCGAAGTGCGCCTGCATCTTCTCGTTGTTTCTGGCGATAGCGTTGTCTCTCTGGGCGATCAGCGCTGCCCTCTCTTCTCCGAGATCGCTGCTCTGACTGCGGGCTTCTGAAATCTCTTCCTCATACTGCCTCTGCAGAGCCTCAAAACGCTCTTTCATCTTCTCGCCGAGATCGCTGCTCTGACGGCGGGCTTCGCCGAGTTCTTCCTCATGCTGTCTCTGCAGAGCTTCATAACGCGCCTGCATCTCTTCTCCGAGATCGCTGCTCTGACGGCGAGCTTCGGAAAGCTCGTTTTCATATTTCTTCAGCATCCGCTCATAATGAGCCTGCATCTTTTCGTTATTGCCGGCGATAGCGGTATCCCTGTCCGCGATTGACTTAGCGACAGCGGAATCCCTGTCAGCTATTGCCTTGTCAGCCTCTTCCTTCAGTCTGATGATCTCCTGCTGCAGTTCAGCGGATCTCCTCTCCTGCCGGATGAGCATGTCGTTGTAATGGGCGAGCATCTTGTCGTTGTTTGCCGCGATCTCTCTGTCGCGCTCTGCCCTGATCTTCTCCTGTTCGGCTGCGAGCTCCGCGTTCTTCTGCTGCAGGTCGGAGTACTCCTTCTCATACTTCCTGAGCATGGAGTCGAAGTGCGCCTGCATCTTCTCATTATTTCTTGCGATAGCGTTGTCTCTCTGGGCGATCAGCGCTGCTCGCTCTTCCCCAAGATCGCTGTTCTGACGGCGGGCTTCGGTAAGCTCTTCCTCATGCTGCCTCATCAAAGCCTCATAGCGAGCCTGCATCTCTTCGCTGAGATCACTGCGCTGACGGCGAGCTTCCTCAAGATCGCAGTCACGCTGTTCCAGCATCTTCTCATAGTGAGCCTGCATCTCCGCACTGTTTCGGGTTAGAGCTTCTTCTATGCGTCCCGCGCACGCGGAGTTGTCCTCGCGCAGCCTGAGCAGTTCCTCGTTGAGACTGGTCTCCATGGACTCGGAGGTCCTCTGGAGATCCTGGATCATGTTGGTCAGCTCACTGATCTTGTCATTCAGAAGATCCGAGACTACGTTTTCGGGAGGTGCGACCGTAAAACTTCCGGTAAAATCCTTGTCTTTCCTGAGAACGTTTATCTCCTCGTTCTTTGCATCGAGCCTGCTCTGAAGCTCGTCAGCGCGGTTGATGGACGTTTCCAGCCGCTGCAGGAGCGACGAATTGAGTTCGTCTCCTGCTTTGACCTTCTCCTGAAGCGAGTTGGTCTCTTTCCTGAGTTCTTCGATCATGCGGTTGTATTCATCTTCCTGATCGTGGAACTCGGACACGAACGCAAGCTCGGATGTGACCTGCGCCCTTACCTCTTCGAATCTGGTATCGACATCAGTGCTCTTCTTCTGGAGCTCAGAGTTGACCTCACGGAGCTTGGCGATCTCGGATGTCAGCGCTTTTTCGCCTTCGGAGTACTCGGTATACAGACGGTCGATGTAATCATTGACCGCTCCTTTGTTGTACCCGAAAACAGCAGTGCGGAACACTTTTTTCCCGCCCGCGGTAACATTCGACATCGCGTTTCTCTTTACGTAACTGTCATTACTGTCTTTAGGAGAAGCCATATCTTTCCCTTTCAGTTCCGGTCTGCGCCGGATTCGATAAGGCGTCTGACGCCTTCTATCGCCACCCTGATCGCAAGTTCCGTGTCATGCTCGGTGTCCTGTGGAAGACCAGCGGCCTCCCTTTCCTGATTCCAGACACAGAGCATCACTGCACCTGCTTTGCAGTGCAGTGACGAACACACTGTGAAAAGAGCGGCAGACTCCATCTCGGACACGAGCGCACCGCCTCTGATCCACGCCTGCCACTTGTTCAGAAGATCATAGGAGACAGGCATTCTTTCCGGGCTGTGCTGACCGAAATAGGAGTCCTTGCACTGTGCGATACCGACATGGTAACTGTCCGGGGCAAGCTCTTTTGCCGCGTCCCGGAGAGCTACTGTGATATCGAGATCTGCCACCGCGGGAAACTCGATGGGCAGGTACTCTCTGCTCGTTCCTTCCGCGCGGATGGCAGCGTTGATAACTACTACGTCTCCGGCTTTGACATCCATCTGCATGCCGCCGCTGGTTCCGATGCGTATGAAGTTTCTGATACCGATCTGGTAGAGTTCTTCCACCGCTATTGCCGTGGATGGCCCGCCTATGCCGTGGCTTATAACCAGGACAGGTTCTCCCGATATGGTGGCCAGTTCCGAACGGTATTCGCGGCTCCATGTCAGTTCTTCGGAAGAGTCTGCCAGAGCGGCGATCTTCGGGACCCTGAAGGGATCGCCGGGCAGGATGGCATACCTTGCCCCTTTCAGGTCGGATTCTCTCAGACCTGTATGGTACATCACACCGTTGTCATTACCGCCGTGTGCCATTTCCGCGACCTTACCCGTTCAGTATCACCGTCGACCGGTGATCAGTCCTCGTCGTTCTGTTTATCGAGATCGAGGAGATCGGACAGATCGGAAGTGAAATCGGCAAGAGGCTTCTTGCTGATATCCGATGTTCCGAATCCCATCTTCTCGCTCTTTGCGCTGAAATCTCTGAGCCAGATATCCCATTCAGTCTCAGGAGTCCTTTCCGGCTTCGGTTCGGGCTGAGGCTCTGCGGGCGCCGGAGCGGGTTCCGGTTCCGCGACCGGTGCCGGTTCGGGCGTGGGCTCAGGCTGAGTCTTCACAACAGGCTCAGCGAGTACAGGCTCATCGAAGCCTGCCGCGATTGCGGTGATGGACATCTCGTCATCCATCTCATCATTGAAAGCGACGCCCCAGATGATGTTTGCATCGGGATCCGCTGCTTCCTTGAACATATTGGCTGCGAGTTCCACATCATTCAGGTCTATATCCGCCGAAGCGGTGATGTTAAGGATAATACCTTTACATCCGTCGATCTTGGTCTCGAGGAGGGGACTGTCGATCGCCATGGAGGCTGCGACGCGGGCTTTGTCCTTTCCGGATGCTCTGCCGACTCCCATGTGGGCATAACCCATGTTCTTCATGACGGATTCAACGTCTGCGAAGTCGAGGTTGATGAGTCCGGGCACGTTAATAGCCTCGGAGATGCACTGCACGCCCTGACGCAGGACATTGTCAGCCATATAGAACGCGTTCTTGAGTGTGATAGGCTCATCTGTCTCAAGGAGTTTAAGTCTGTCATTGGGTATCACGATCAGGGAGTCTACGTGCTGGCGGAGCTCTGCAAGTCCGTCCTCGGCGAGACGCATCTTCCTTCTGCCTTCAAAGGAGAACGGCTTAGTAACGATAGCTACGGTGAGGATGCCCTGCTCTTTTGCGATCTCAGCGACAACCGGAGCAGCTCCCGTACCGGTACCGCCGCCCATTCCGGCAGTCACGAATACCATGTTGGCGCCTTTCAGAGCAGCTGCGATCTCTTCGCGGCTCTCATCGGCAGCGCGTTTGCCCTTCTCGGGATCACCGCCGGCTCCCAGTCCGTGAGTCAGCTTGTCCCCTATCTGAAGCTTGTATGTGGCTTTGCTGTATTTAAGGATCTGGCTGTCGGTGTTCATCGCGATCAGTTCGACGCCCTGGATCCCGGCATCAGACATGCGGTTGACTGCGTTTCCGCCGCCTCCGCCGACACCTACGACTTTGATGTTTGTAGTGTACTGGGTCTCATCATCTAGTCTGAAGTTCATCTTTTTGGACTAAGCCTCCTCGACACAAAATATAGATAAACTCGCTGTCCCGATATCACCGGAACAACGTTCATGTATACAAACGGATAATATATTATAACTTCTTTTTTAGCAAATTACGATATTTGACGGAAAATATGATTTTTATTCTTCTGGTGTTTCCTCTTCAGGCTCCTCAGGTACAGGTTCCGGAGGAGTGATCTTGATTCCGTACATGGATTCGCCCACCGCAGCAGCCAGAGCAGCGTCGTCTCTCGGCGCGAATGTCGCCTTGCCGCTGACCGAGAGATCCAGGATACCCATGTCTTCTTCCGAGAGCTGGTTGTGTATCATCTCCGCCAGCATCAGGAACTTGCGCTCCAGATCTCCGGAGGTGCCGAACTTCACAAGGATCCTCCCTTTCATCAGGAGTGCAAGGTCAAGTCTGTCGGAAGAATTGACCGCGGTAGCATCGGTCAGAAGATCCAGTTCAGCCAGATATCTGACCATGTCCCTTAGATTCTTCACCGCTGCCTCATTTTCAGAAGTGAGCATCTCTCCAGATTTCATGCTCAACGGTTCCATCCCGTATATCATCATGGATTTCCCCGAGTATGAGCTGAGGGAATTGATGATCTTCAGGTCCTGAGTGAGAATGAGATAGCTTCCGCTGCATACCATTACGAGGGCGTTGTCCGCCTCCTTCACAGAGATGGTGACCGTGGAAGGAAGTATCCTTTTGATTACAACGTCCGAGATATACGGAAGGTCATGGATTATACGGTTCTTGGTGTTGTATGCGGAGAAACGGAATATATTGTCTCCCTTCCTGAGCCCGGATGCATTGGAGACCTCCTGCTTTGTGTATATCTCCAGTTTTCCCTTGACCTCAATGTTTTCTATGTTGAAGAAAACAGTGAGTGAGAGGACTATTCCGGTGACTATTGCCGCGAAAATGAGTATGGCAGTGATCCGCCTCCTGATATATACAGCGGCGGTCTTTCTCCTCTTTCTTCTTTTTGAACCTGTATCAGCCAAACTTT
>JAFYZG010000010.1 GCA_017548825.1 Oscillospiraceae bacterium | reverse complement strand
GTCCGCTCTCAAGCGCGAGATGCTTCAGTGCGAGCGCTTCATTTGCATTGCTGACAAACGGCTTCTCGACGATGACGTTCTTTCCGGCCAGCAGCGCCTCCCTTGCAAACTCGTAGTGCAGATCGTTCGGCACGGCGATATAGATAGTATCGATACCGGCACGCTCCAGCATCCTGCCGTAGTCCGTATAAACCACAGGGATCAAATGTTCCGTGCATATCTTTTCAAGCTTCTCCGCCGATCTTGATGTTCCGCAGAGAGCGGCAGGCTCCCAGCCCCAGTTCCTCAGTCCCGGAATGACCTCGGTAGCTATCATTCCGGAACCCGCGATCCCAAGGGCAAGACGTTTTTCTGTTCTGTTGACTGTGCTCATTTGTTTCACTTTCTCCAGTTATGTAAAAGCATTCAAGGCTCAGGCGCAGCCCGCGCTATATGTCAGATACCAGCCCAGCAGGACGAAAGGTACGGCGCCGGGCGTGTCCAGCACCGAATGCTGTTTGACCATGAATGTGGATACAGAGATCAGTATCGTGATGACGCAGAGCGCCGCTTTCCATTCCCGTGAGGAGAAGCGCTCGCTGTGCGCCAGAGCTATGGCGGTTATTGCTGCCCATATCACGTGAAGGGAAGGGAATATGTCGTGCGGCACGTCCACCGCGAACATGAAATTGAATATGAACGGGATCAGCCCGGGCCCTTCCATGTGTTCCGGCCTCAGAGGAAGGCATGTGGGAAAGAATATGAAGACGAAATACACCGGTATGACCGATATCAGCAGACACTTGACGTAGCGTCTCAGCTGGGTCCTGTCGGTCTTCCAGAAGTACCACGCGGCAAAACCGATGAAGAAGAACCAGGATACGTACGGTATCATGAACCACTTCACCAGCGGCAGCTTCTCGTCCAGCGCGCAGTAGAATTCGCGCCATGTGCCGAATATCGAGACGCGTATCAGCACCTCATACAGAATGCAGTGAATGATGGGGAACAGTATCAGCGTCCTGTCGGACGGGAGCCATTCCTTGATTCGTCTGATGATCTTCAAGATACAAAAGATCTCCTTACAGTATTCTTTTTCTTATCGCCTCGGCAGGGCAGAGCTCCTGACAGCAGTAGCATCTTATGCATTTGCCGTAGTCGTAGACCGGAGGTCTGTCTCTTCCGTTGTCGAAGTGCACGGCTCCGCCGGGTACGGGGCAGTGGCCCACGCATACGCCGCAGTGCACGCACTTCGATCTGTCGATCTTCGGCCTGGACAGCTTAGTGACCACTCTTGAGAACACGCTGAGGAAGGACCCGGATCCGTCTCTGGGGACGTCGAAATCCGGATTGCCCATCCTGCGGAACAGCTCGTCTTTGGAAAGAGTCTCTTCCTGACCCTCGCCGTTCAGCGTAACGACCTCTATGTTCTCCTCCGTACAGGTCCCGATACCGGCGATCTGTCCCTGGTAGTTGGTGGGCACCAGGATCGGATCCAGGTCCACCAGCCAGCAGAACACCGTGTCCAGTGCAACAGGATCGGCGGAGAACAGCATGACGTTCATCCTGACGGGTTCTCCGGAGGAAGGTCCGTTGCCCTCCATGGCGACTATGCCGTCCATTATGTGCAGCCTGGGCTTTACCGCCCTGTGTATATCCGTCAGCATCCTCGCGAAGACAGTATCATTAGGATACTTCACGTGCCCGGCAGCCTTGTGCTTTCCGCATATGAAACCGTAGGCGTTCTTCACGGCGCCGGTTATGCGCTCCAGGGCGTGGGTCTTCATCTTGCACAGGCCGATTATGCAGTCCGCCTCGGTGATCTCACGGGTGAAATAAAACTGCTTTGCAGTGGTCCCCTCCGGGAAATCCACGCTGACGGCCTCGTTCATGTCCGCAATGGACGCGCCGTACAGACCGTCGGTCAGTCCCAGCGCAGCGGCAGCATCCCTGCAGCTGCCCATGGCGGGGGAGTCGCCGTACTTAACCTTCGTGCAGCCGGCTTCATTGAGGATCCTCAGCATGCCTCTGATCACCGACGGATTCGTAGTGACGGCCCTGGACTCGTCGCTGCTGTGCAGGAAGTTGGGTTTTACCAGAATATTATCAGCGGGACCGGCAAAGCTGCCGATCCCTCCGATAAGATCTATTCCGTTTTTCATAACTTCGCAGACGAGTTCCTCAGAGTAGTCTTCGCATCTGAGTACCGCTACTTTGGATCTGATCTCGCTCATAAATGTTATTCCATATATGCTCTGACTTTCTTCAGAAGCTCGGGTATCTCCAGATGCTGGGGGCAGGCTTCCATGCACTGTCCGCACTCGATGCAGTCCGCGATGTTGGCGCAGGCTCTGTCGTAGCTGCGTCTCTGGGACGCAGGATTGCGGAACTTCTGCGCCTCGTTGTAGAGACTGAAGGCCATGGGTATCTGGATCTGCATCGGGCATCCCGCTGTGCAGTATCTGCAGCCGGTGCAGGGAATGTTCTCGGAGTGCTCGATCAGCTCTCTGATCTCTTCGACTGCGGCTTCGGCTTCGTCGGAGAATGTGTTGTTGTCATACTTGTTGACTATCTCGATGTTCTCGATCATCTGCTGCATCTCGTTCATGCCGCTGAGGACCACCATGAAGCCGGGCTTGTCGTAGACATAGGAGAAGGCCAGCTCCGCGTTGGACATGCCGGCAAGACCGTGCTTCGCCTTGATCTCGTCGATCTCGGGATAGTTCGGGAAGATGAGGCTGCCGCCCTTCACGGGCTCCATGACGTTGAGCGGTACGCCCTTGCTGAGCGCGTATTCGCGGCCTCTGTCTCCGGCCTGGATGTCCTTGTCCAGATAGTTGTACTGGATCTGGGCGAAATCCCACTCGAAATCGTCAATGATCTGGGTGAAGCTCTCATAGGTGTCGTGGAAGGAGAATCCGAGGTGTCCTAGGACGCCCTGTCTCTTGAGGTCCCTGAGGTAGTTCTTGATGTCCCAGTGCTCGCAGAGATAATCCCACTGATCCTTGTTGAGTCCGTGCATCAGATAGAACTCGATGTGGTCTGTCTGCAGACGGCTGAGCTGCTCGTCCAGCATCTTCCTGGGATGGAAGTCGGGCTGCTTGATCACTAGGGTGAACAGCTTTGTCGCGCAGTTCACCTTGCCGTGCAGGTGGTTGTTGGTCAGGATGTTTCCGAGAGTCTTCTCGGAAAAACCGTTGTGATAGGGGAACGCGGTATCGAAATAGTTCACGCCGTGGTCATAGGCGTACATGAAGAGCTCCTCGGTCTTGTCGTAGTCTATCTTGGACTGGTCGCCGTCGATGACCGGAAGTCTCATGAGCCCGAAGCCGAGCCTTGAGATCTGCTCGCCCTTAAGATCAAAATACTTCATTGTATGATTCCTCTCTTTTATGGATTTCTGCTCATATATCATGATTATAGTACAACGCAGACGCTAAATCACCCCGGAATGTCCTGTTTAGAGCAAAACAGGAACACGATATTAATAGTGTGTTCAAAAATGACGTCATAATAGACAAAAGAAACGATTCTGTTACAGCCTTTTAAAGTCGAACATCCAATTATTTGTGCCATATGCCTCAAAACTGTTGCCTTATGTTGGAGGTTATGCTAAAAGATGTTTGGATATGAGTTCCAAGGCACATATCCGTACGTTCCAATAAAGGAGGACGATATATGTTTGATAAGCTTAAAGATCTGATCATGAACGAACTTGGCGTCGATGAGACCCAGGTCACTATGGAAACCGATTTCTTCAACGATCTTCACTGCGACTCTCTCGAGCTCATAGAGCTGGTCAACTGCGTGGAGGAAGAATTCGAGATAGAAGAGGTCCCGGAAGAGGCTCTCGGCACCTTCAGGACCGTTGCAGATATCGTTAAATATCTGGAAGAGACAGTGGAAGAGTAATTCTCAGAAAGGAGAACCGCTATGGGAAGACCAGACGGCAAGCTTGCTACGGTAGGCGATTCCAACTATTTCCTTTTCCCGCACGTGCTCAAATACAGATACGATGCCCAGAACATGATCACCGTTGATATACCCGTGGAACCCATGAAGCAGTATATGAACGAGAAGAGAAAAGAAGGCATCAGCATCAGCTATCTGGCACTCATTATGGCTGCATATACCAGAGCCGCGGCGAAGTATCCGCTGCTCAACAGATTCGTTGTAAACGAGAAGATATACGACAGATACGATTTCACCGCATCGATGGTGGTGCTCAGGCCCGGTTCCAACACCGACGTCTTTTCCAAGATCTATTTCGATCCGCAGAACGACACCATCTTCGACGTGGAGAAGAAGATCGAGGACTACGTCACCGCCAGCAGAGACTCCGCCAGCGAGACCGGTCTGGACAAGATCGTCAGCTTCATAGTCAGCAAACCGGCTCTGGCGAAACTCCTTGTCAACATGATCCTTTGGGCAGACAAGCACGGCCTTCTCCCGAAATCCATACTGGACGCGCTTCCGTTCCACACCAGTTTCCTTATCACCAATCTCGCCAGCATAAGGACGAACCACATCTACCATCACCTGTATGAGTTCGGAACCACCAGCGTCGGCATAGCGATGGGAAACATGAGAGACGTCCCTCACCAGACAAAGAACGGCGTGGAGCTCGAGAGATGCATCCCGCTTGGCGTGGTCATGGACGAGAGGATCTGCTCCGGACACTACTTCGCGAACGTGTTCTCATACGTCACCAGGATGCTCGCCGATCCCCACAGGATGGAGATCCCGTACACTAAGGAAGCCGCGGAGGAGAACGTCTGAGCAATATTTGGATTTTTACGGCTCTGCCCGCTGCGGCAGGGCCTTTTCTTTTCCGTATTATGCTATAATCACAGAAGAATTATCTTCAGTTTTTATGTCAGGAGGATCCCATGGACTGGACCATTCTCGGTATAGAACCTACGACAGACGCTTCCAAGATAGAACAGGCTTATAACGAAAGACTTCAGTATATAGATCTCGAGACCCGCCCCGAGGAGTTCACCAAACTCAAAGAGGCATATGACGAGGCATTGAAGTTTGCCGGAGACAGCGCGGGCACATCCGCCGACTTCAGGCCCGGCTTCATATCGCTGTATTCCGATCTTTCCAGAAGGATAGATCCGGAACAGTGGAAGACCTTCCTCAGCGCGCAGGAGAAGACCCTCGGCTGGAACAGGACCATGAAGAGCCTGCTGGACGAGCTCATGGACAGACATATCCTTCCAGTTAAGGTATGGAAGGCTCTCGAGGACAGATATCACTTCTCCGAGCAGAAGGAGATCCTGTACAACAGCTATCCGGCACAGTACATCGCCGACGTCATCCTCAAGGGACCGAACCAGGAAGACCTTCTTCCTTTCGAGCTGTTCGTGCCCGGAAAGAGCGGCGATGAGGCCGACCGGTATCTCAGGCTCTACTACGAAGCGGTATCCTCAAGACCCGACCAGACCGCCGAGCTTTTCGAGAAGATGAATGCGCTGCAGGAGCAGCATCCCTTCGGAAAAGCTCTTGAAGCGAGAAACGCCGTCTTCACCGGAGACAGGTCAAAACTTGCCCTGCTCAAGGCCATCTGCGACCGCAATCCCGGATATCCCGATCTGCTGACTTTCCTCGCCACGGCCTATATGGCGGCAGGGGAGCCGGCTGAATGCGCCGAGGTCTGTGAGAAGGTCCTCGAGACCGATAAGAGCGTCTCGGTAAAGATCCTCTATTCGCAGGCGCTGGCGGCTGCCGGAAGGTACAGGGAAGCTTCCGATTACGTGACCTCGGTCATCAAGGATCCCACCGTGGACAACAGGATAGTCGGAAGGCTCAGCGCCATGAGGGCGGAGTGGAACGTTCCTGTGATCCAGGAGCTTCAGGAGAAACAGGAGAAGGGAAGAGCGTCCCAGAACGATATGGTGGATCTCTCCTGGAGATATCTGCAGAACAACATGATAGAGGAGACAGC
>JAFYZG010000051.1 GCA_017548825.1 Oscillospiraceae bacterium | reverse complement strand
TATGTAGATGTTGATGCCCGGTTTATCGGTCTTGGGCTCTATGGTGATATTCTCGGTGGAGTTGCGTCCGGCACTCTCTCCGTTGAGCCTGATGTTGTACGCGCCGTCCGGGATCTGATGCAGATCCGCTATCTCTCTGAGGAGGTTGAGTTCTATCTGATCAAGCTTCATCTTGTCATGCCTCCTGCTCTGCTGCCTTTATGCAGACATCAGTTACCCCGCTGGCGAGACTGGGCATTATGGAATCTCCAGTCCCGTAATCGCTTATCTCCCCGCCTGACAGCAGCAGCACCTTGTCCGCTATGTTCAGTATCCTCTCCTGGTGAGAGATGATTATGACCATTCCGTCTGTCTTCTCACGCAGTTTATTGAACACCTGGATAAGATTCTGGAAGCTCCAGAGGTCAATTCCGGCTTCCGGCTCGTCGAATATGGAGACCTTGGTGCCTCGGGCCATTATAGTGGCGATCTCGATGCGCTTGAGTTCTCCGCCGGAGAGACTGTCGTTGATCTCCCTGTCGACGTAATCTATGGCGCAGAGGCCCACCTGCGACAGATACTCGCATACCGCTGACAGCGGGAGTTTCTTGCCTGAAGCCAGTGAGATTATGTCCCTCACTGTTATTCCTTTGAATTTTACAGGCTGCTGGAAAGCGTAGCTGATCCCCAGCTTGGCCCTTTCGTCTATCCCCAATTCCGTTATATCCTGACCGTCCAGCAGGATCTTACCGGAAGTTGGTCTGATTATCCCCGCGACGATCTTGGCTAGAGTGGATTTCCCGCTTCCGTTGGGTCCCGTGATAGCTATGAACCTGTCTTCGAATGTCACGGATACGTCCTTAAGGATTTCGACTCTCCCATTCTCATCATCGACGGAATAAGATATGTTCTTGAGCTCGAGCAATTTCACTTCCTCCGCAAGATCTATTTCAGGTATTTATCGATGCCGACGTCATTTTTCTTTGCTTCAGCCTTCTCATCTTCAGCGCTGTGCCCGGCTTTTATCATTGCTTCAGCTTCCTTCTTTTCCCTGTCTCTCTGCTCCATCGTCTTCCTGAACTCCAGCCAGCCGACGACCCCCAGATACAGTCCCAGTATGACCATGATGATACTGACGATAAAAGCCGCCCACTGACCGGACTCGTACTGAGAGAGCGGGATCCCGCTGTCTTTCATGTTCCAGAGGTTATCCATTCCCATCATCAGCAGGATGACGCCGATAAACTGTTTTCTCATGTTCTACCTCATAAAAACGGTTTTCTATGATATCGCGGACACCCTGTGTCCGTTTGACTCAACTGCCCTCTGATTATACAATAAAATGACAAGGAGGTGGTACAGATAAGAAAGCTGTTTGCGTTCATTATTTGTGTTTTTCTGTGCATCTCCCTTGCAGGCTGCAGCAACACGGAATCCATCGACACCCTTCTTTCGGCTCCTTCTCTGACGAAGGAGCAGTCTTCTGTTCTCCAGGCCTTGGGCAAGGCCCATTCGGAGAAAACGACCTTCGTGTACCCCACTTCCGGATCCAACCGGTCCGCCATACGGCAGCTTGATATCGACAACGACGGAGAGGATGAGGCCGTCGCCTTCTTCCGCGATTCCGAGGCCGGGATCAACGCCCGCGTCGCCATCCTTGAGCCGGACGACAGCGGCAGCTATTATATCTCGTCGGAACTGGAAGGCCCCGGCGAAGGCATCGCCAGCTTCTCTCTTCTCAGAGGAAGCGGTTCCAGATCCGTCCTCCTGATCGAATGGACCTCGCCGAGTCTTCCCTTCAACAGCTTCGCCGCGTACCAGTACAGCGCCGAGACGCTTGAGCTCGGCATGGAGGAAAACTGTACCGACCTGATTCTTTTCGACTTCGACGGGGACGGCAATATGGAGTTCTGCTACACCTCCAGGATATCCCAGGAGGAAGGCTACACCCTCAAGGCGGTCAAACTGGATGAAGACTCCCTGCGGACCATAGCCGTGGCAAGGCTCTCCAGAGCCATCTCAGGCATAAAGAGCATCATGGACGGCATCCTCCTGGACGGCACCCACGCGGTGTTCGTGGACGAGATCACCGCTTCCGGTCTTCAGACCGAGATATTCACCTTCACCGACGGGGAACTCACTGAAGCGGCTTTCGGGGAAGGCTTCGATATCACCGAGCTCACGCAGCGCCCGGACTCGGACTATCTGACCAGCAGAAGGTTCGACAGCGGGACATGCGTACCCTCATCCGTACCGCCGACTGCGGAGATCGTCTCTCCCGAATCCTTCATGTACTGGTATTCAGTGAACCAGGGAGACGTAGTCCTCACCGGTGTATCATACGTTTCAACGAACTACGGCATCTGCCTGTTCCTGCCGCCGGAGTGGATGGATGAGTGCACCGTCAGAGAGGCGGACGGCGCCTATGCCATGACTGTCTATGACATAGAGAACACCGATCTGGTCACTCTTCTCGTGCTCGGCGTCAGCGACGATGCGTCGCAGTACACCTCGGAAGGCTTCACGCTTGTCGGAAGCAGCGCATTCAACCGCTTCTACTGCAGGTTCAACTGCACGGAAGAGGCTTCTGAATATATAAGAAACAATTTCACCATTCTCAGATTGGGAGAAAACTAAATGAAAAAAGTGCTTGTCGTAGAAGACGAATACTCAAT
>JAFYZG010000050.1 GCA_017548825.1 Oscillospiraceae bacterium | reverse complement strand
ACTTGCCGTCAGGTGAGCAGGACAGGCGGAGTATCTCCGCCGTGCCGTCGCCTTCGTTTCCGCTTATGAACAGGGAAGTGAGCCTGTCCGGTTCGGTCTCCTTCAGGCAGTATGCGCGTTCCGGTATGCCGACGCGCTTTGCGCGGGCATCAAGTTTTTCCTTTATTGCCGCGGTCAGGTCAGACAGAAGAATATGAGCCATGATATCCTCCGATTAATAACAAAATGTAAAGATAATATAACACAATCAGCAGGTATTTCCTGCTTCCGGAGAATCGGTCCCCGAATCAATGCATCTGCAATTCCGGGGCAGGGGGAAATATGATTGACTCGACATGTGTCTGTGTTGAATAATCTGAATCAGTTGCAATATGAACAGCGATCAGCGGAGGGTAAAACATGAAAAAGATAACCTATTTCTTTATAAAGACATGTCCGTACTGCAGGCATGCCAACAGGGCGATCGAGGAACTGACGGCAGAGAGCGAGGCGTACAGGGACATAGAGATCGAGCGGATATGCGAAGAAGAGAATCCGGACATAGTCAAAAACTATGACTATTACTACGTTCCCTGCATGTATATCGGCACAGACAAGATCTATGAGGCGGATCCGTCCCAGGGATACGATGAGATCAGGAACGCAGTAAAGAATGTAATGGATCTCGCGCTGCAGGAATGAATGTGTCTGTTGTCTTGGACAGAAAGGTATTATATAATTGCTAATACATCGCTTTAAACTGCAAAAGGAGAAGGAAAGAGAATGTATAGACTTTGGGAGGCTCTTAAGGAAGCCAAAAAGATGAAATGGGTGGATCTCACCCACATGATGAACAATGACAGCCCGTTCTGGAGCGGCATACCGGAAGGTTCCGTCGAACTCAGCAAGACGGTATTCGACTGGGGCAACCCCATGCTGGAGTGCCTGATCCAGACATTCAAGTTCCCGGGACAGTTCGGGACCCATATCGACTTCCCCGGACACTTCATCAAGGACGCTCCGCTCTCCGAATCTTTCGGAGTCAAGGACGGAGCATTCCCGCTCTGCGTGGTCGACGTCTCCGAGAAGGTAAAGGAATGCCCTACCTATGTCGTGACGCCCGATGACATCAAGGAGTATGAGGCAAAATACGGCGACATCCCGGACGGAGCCTTCGTGGCGATCCGCACAGACTGGTCAAAGAACTGGCCTGACATGGACGCCCTTTCTGGCATAGCCGAGGACGGCAGCGAGAACTTCCCGGGCTGGTCCCTCGATGCTCTCAAGTACATCTATGAGTTCAGGAACGCGGCAGCCAACGGACACGAAGCGCTCGATACCGACGCGTCCGTCGAGACCGCCAAGGCGGGAGACCTCGCCTGCGAGCGGTATGTCCTGCAGCAGGGCAAACTGCAGGTGGAAGTCATGTGCAATCTCGACCAGGTTCCGGCAGCCGGTGCCGTGGCGTTCGTCGCATGGCCGAACTTCGAAGGAGCGACCGGACTTCCCGTCAGGATGTGGGCGATTTGCGAAGAATAAGCCATCTCACGATACAAACAAGGGCTCTGCAGCGCAGAGCCCTTTAATCATGCGGTCTGTCAGGATCAGCTGCCTATCGCGAACAGGATCTCGGGAAGCAGCTGCTTCTTGCGGCTCATGACGCCGGGCATGTCGTAGATGAGTTTTCCGATACTGCGGTATGACAGCTTTTTATTCGCCTTGTAGTCGGTGCACAGCAGTACGCTGTGCTCGTTCAGCACGTTCGTGATCATCAGGACAGCCCAGTCGAGGCCGTTCTTGACCCGGACGGTCTCAAGAGCTTCCAGGTATACTCCGCTGTATTCGCCCAGGTCGTCCAGAGTTGTGACTTCACACTGTCCGATCCCCACCTTGACACCTTTCTCAGCGTACGTCTTGAAGTCGGAAGTGACCGCGGCCTGAGGATCCCTGTCCCTGAGACCCTCGGTGTTGCTGAACATGGCGAGACCGAACTCCTCCGTCGAAACACCGCAGACAGCAGCCAGCGCATCGGCGGATTCCTCATCGATATGAGTGGTCGTGGGACTCTTGAGGATAAGGGTATCGGCAATGATACCCGTAAGCAGCAGTTTTGCGGTCTCGGGATCCGGAACGATACCGCTGCGGCGGAACAGCTGGTAAACGATGGTGCAGGTGCTCCCAAGAGGCTCCGCATCGATAAATATCGGAAGATCCGTGCGGACTGCGTCCAGCCGGTGATGATCTATTATCTCGACCACGGATGCGGTCTCGATGCCGCGGATGCTCTGTCCGGGCTCGTTGTGATCCACCAGGATGACCTTGTGCCGCGGGGTATCGAGGAAGCATCTTCTGGTTACGTATCCGACATACCCGTTCTCGTCGAACACTGCGATGCCGCGCTTCGAGGAGGAGTAGAATACCGACTTCGCGTCTTCGAAAAGATCCTCAGTGCTGAAGGGATTGGCCTGATCTCTCATCAGTTCCCTTATGGAGGGGATCCTGGTCACGGAACCTTCTTCCGACAGATGCAGAAGCATCCAGGCGGCGATGTCGTCTACGGTGACGAGTCCGGCAAACACATCATTGTCAAACACCGGGATAGCCGACGGGTTGTGCACATTATAGGAATCGGCGAGGTCGTTCAGAGATCCCGAGACATCCACCTTTTCTGCGGAGCTCAGCATGACGTCGCTGACCTTGGGATAGATATCTCGCTTGTATGGGGGAGGTGTGATGTCAAGGGAAGAGAGTATGCGCTTCGCGCTCTCGCTCAGGTGCCCTGGCCGCACGGGGATATATCTGTTATCGGGATCGGTAGTGTTCTTGAGCACGGCGTAGGCAGCAGCGCTGCAGACGCTGTCAAGATCGGGGTTCCTGTGACCGGTAATGTATATATCGCTCATCTTATCGCTCCTTTTCGTGGACTCAGTATCGTTTCATTGCTGCCAGCAGCTTT
>JAFYZG010000009.1 GCA_017548825.1 Oscillospiraceae bacterium | reverse complement strand
GACGGAGTCACCACATATGACCAGTACGGCAACACGGTCGCAAGATCCTACGGCAATTCCTTCGATGACGGGGTTACGACCTACGATCAGTACGGAAACAGGATAGCCACCACCTACGGCCACTCCTTCGACGATGGCAGCACCACCTACGACCAGTACGGGAACAGGATCGCCGACACCTATCAGAACACCTTCGACCCGGGCAGCTCCACCACCTATTTCACCGGAGCCGCCGGAGCGGGCTACGCCGCAGGAGCTTCGTCCTACAGCAGCGGCTATGATTCTTCCTACAGCAGCGGATACACCTCATCATACATACCCACCGGAGGATATGCAGGAGGATACAGCCCGCCCGATCCAAGGACCCTCAGGAAGAACCGCATCTGCGGAGTATTCGTGACCCTCGGCATCATCGGTCTGGTCCTGGATTTCATATACGGACTGGTGGGGATCATAAAGCCTGACCTGATAAGCCTGGATCTCGGCATCTTCACCGCGGTATACGCGGCGTGTACAGCCGCCGTGGCCCTGTTCGAGAGCTTCGAGATGGGAGAATTCGAGGGAGGACTTGTCGGAGGACTGGCCGTCGCTTCACTGCTGTTCTTCTACATCTGCGGACAGGCCACTTACAATGCCAACGGATACAGTTACGGATCCGCACAGATGGCCTGGTCAGCTGTAAAGCATATTGCCTTTATAGGACTTATATGCGTCGCGGGAGGCATGATCATAGGTCTCGTGCTGGAGAAAGCCTTCTCCGGGACTTACCGCAACGGAAATCTGGGTCTTGCGGCCGACGTACTGTCATTCTTGGCTGCTGCCGGGACCTGCTGGTCCGTATTTGCCGCCAAGACTCTCATACAGATCGATATCCTCACAGTGATATTTGCCGCTCTTCTGTTCATGTCGGTACTTTCGATCGTCCTCAAGCGGGGCTCCAAGGGCATCTTCAGCGCCGTGATCAGGACGCTGATAATGACGGGGATCTTTACTGCTCTCCTGCATGAATACAGATACCGCATGGGGATCGGATCGCTGATCTCAGCGCTTACCTCTATGATCTCCCTTAAGAGCTACATCATCTTTGGGTGCTCCGGCGCCGCGGGAATGATCCTCGGAGCCGTGCTGAAAAAAATGAAAAATAAGCAGAACTGATCTTTCTGTTGTTTTTATGCATTTTTGAGTGTATATTTGTAATGAATTTGACGAAAGGAGGAAAGAAGAAAACCAATGATCAACAGCGAGGTATGCACCGGCTGAACTGAATATGAGCGCATCGCCGAATAACGGGCATTGCCCGCTGTTTTACGGAGCGCATGATCTGATAACTTTCGTATATTGTGACCGCAGTCTGGCAGCCGCAACGGAAGCTGCAGAACTGCGTTTTTTTGCGTCTTTTCACGGAACCGGGTATCAGAAGACAAAACAATACTTAACACCTACTTAAGGAGTACAAGAATAATGAATATAAAACTGATCCCTGTCAGCGACGAGAACAGAGATGCCATTCTGGCGCTCTCGGTCCGTGAGGATCAGCCTTTCGTCGCTTCCAATGACGTTTCACTCAGACAGGCAGACGAGGCCAATGAAGAAGCTCCCGGAGTCGCGCGTCCCTTCGGCATCTACGCCGATGACAAGCTCGTGGGCTTCTGCATGTTCGCCTTCGATCCGGATGATGACGATGCGGAAGACCGCTATTATCTGTGGAGATTCATGATAGACAAAGACGAGCAGGGAAAAGGCTACGGCCAGGCGGCGCTTGAGGAGATAATCAGGTATTTCAGAGACAACGGTGCTGACAGACTCTATCTGTCCACCGAGCCCGAGAATGAACTGGGCCTTCACGTTTATCACAAGGCAGGGTTCCGGGAGACCGGCGTCATCGGCGACGGAGAAGCCGTTCTGATGCGCATGCTCAAGGGCCCCCGCAGGGTAGTCAGATGGCTATACGGCATCGATGTGGACAGCGAGATGCGCATCCGCGGAAAGCGCGGATACGGCATCAGTATCGCTGTGTCCGACTCCGACGGAGACATCGTCACATACTGTTCCGGCACCGGACGCACCGGTCAGGACTTCCCGGTCAACCCGGATATGCTTTTCCAGGCGGGAAGCGTCAGCAAGCCCATGTTCGCGCTCACTCTGCTCAGATATGCCGACAAGTGCATCATAGATATGGACGCGGATATCTCCGGCGTCGTCCCGGAATACGCAAAGAGCCCCATGACCTTCTCAGCACTGCTGAGCCACACCGCGGGATACAACCTGCACGGCTTCCCCGGATACCGCGCGGATCACGAGCCGCTGTCTCTGGAGGATGTTCTTGACGGAAAGGGAAACACTCCCAGACTGCGCAGGATAAGGCCCTACGGAAAACAGCACAGATATTCCGGCGGAGGGATAACGCTCGCAGAGCTCGCCTTTACCAGGATCACCGGCACGACGCTCCGCGACGCGTTTCAGAAGGAAGTCGCAGAGCCTCTTGAACTCACCAGGACGGGCTTTTTCCAGCCGCTGGATGAGGAACTTGTCGAAAACGCCGCATTCGGGGGAAGGCTCGCGCAGAGAGAAGACCCCGCTCACGGTTATCACTACTATCCCGAGCACGCGGCCGCCGGACTCTGGACGACTCCAACTGAGCTTGTAAAGATCGGCCTGGCTCTTTCCCGCAGCTGCAGGGATGGCGGATTCCTCAGAAAGGAGACCGCACAGCGCATGCTGACTCCGGTCATGGACAATTACGGACTGTGTGTATACAGCTTCAGAGGCGATGTCGGAGAACACGGCGGCTCGAACGAGGGATTTGTGACGGAATGGATGTTCTCGCTCAGATCGGATATCTGCGTGGCCAGCATGTACAACCGTGCCACCGATGAGATGGACTGGAAGCAGACCTATCTCGTCCTTAAGCTTTTCCAGGATATGGAAGAGGATCTGTTCGACGGCGCGGACACCGATGAATGGAGAGCCTTCTGCGGCAGATACGAGCAGCTCAACGATGACTTCCGTCTGGAGGAGGTCTTCATGGCGGACGGCAAACTGTATGCCAGGATAAACGGGGAAGACGGCGAATTCACAAGCCAGCTATATCCCATCGGCGACAACACCTTCGGCAGGAAAGGCGGATTCGCAAAGATCGAGTTCGGAAAAGACTGTCTCACTGTAGACGGCATCACCTGCAGAAAGATCAAATAAGATAAGGAAAAGCAGCTGAAAATGCTGCAGGACATGATAATGGATAAACACGAAAAGATACTGGACCTTGCCCGCAGGGCCCATGAAAAAGACAGCTTCAACGGCGCATGGCTCTACGCCGAGAACGGCGGGATAGTCTCCAAAGGCGCCGTCGGCTTCCGCGACCCGGAAGACAAGGAGCCCCTCACGGAGGATTCCGTATTCCAGCTCGCTTCTGTAACGAAGCAGTTCACGGCCGCTGCCGTGATGCTGGCAGTCAGAAAAGGACTTCTGAACCTTGACGACGAGATCGTGAAGTATTTCCCGCAGATACCGTATCCAGGCGCGACGGTGAGACATCTTCTCACCCATACCAGCGGCATCCCCGATTACTTCGACGACTCCGACTGGTTCATCGACAAATGGAAGAAAGAGGACAAAGTGCCGTGCAACGACGAGATCCTGAACTTTCTCTGCGAGACCAAGGCTGAGCGCTACGGCGCTCCCGGGGATCAGTACGAATACTCCAACACCGGCTACAACCTTCTGGCGCTGCTGGTGGAGCGTCTCTCTGGCGTGCCTTTCGAGAAGTTCCTTCAGGAGAACATATTCGGTCCGGCCGGAATGACGCATACACGCTGCTGTCATATACGCCGCGACGGCGTGCCCTTCGGGAACTACGCGCAGGCAACGGTCATAGAAGATGACAG
>JAFYZG010000008.1 GCA_017548825.1 Oscillospiraceae bacterium | reverse complement strand
TTGTATAACGAGATCCTCTTTGAAGCGTCCGACGAACTGGTCATCGACGGGTGCGATCCCCGTTATCAGGGAAGGAACAACCTGGCATATATCTCTTTCGCGTCAGCTCTCAAAGCCTGCGGTAAGGATGAGACGCCCGTCCGCATAAGTTTCCTCAGAACCGACGTCCCCATCTCGAGAGGCCTCGGTTCTTCCGCCGCGCTGCTGGTCGCCGGGGCATACGCAGCTGATCAGATGTTCTCTCTCGGTCTCGGCAAGGAAGGCGTCAACAGGATCGCCTGCCGTTTGGAAGGCCATCCGGACAACATCACTCCCGCGGTCTTCGGTAATCTGCAGCTGGCATCCATGTCTGACGACACGGTCGCCAGAGCGGAAGCCAAGGTGAGCGATATCTGGAGGTTCTGCGTCCTTATCCCGGACTTCGAGCTCTCCACAGCGGAAGCCAGGAAAGCCCTGCCGGACTCGTATTCAAGACCTGAAGTCGTTTTCAATATATCCAGGGCGGGACTTCTTCTGAGGGCCATGGAGACCGGAGATCCGGATCTGCTCCGCTACGCGCAGGCGGATGTGATCCATCAGCCCTACCGCCTGCCTCTCATAACAGGTTATGAAAAGGCGTTTGCTGCCGCAGAAAAAGCAGGAGCAGTGAGCACCTGCATCTCAGGGGCCGGTCCCACGCTGCTGTGCACATTCACGGAGGACGGACCGATCGATCTCCTCAAGGAGCTCATATCGGAAGCTCTTCCCTCCTGGAGATGCATAAAAGTCGACGCGGACAGAAACGGAGTCGGTATCATATCCTGAGTTTATTGCTTTATACGCAAAGGATCCTGCCGCGGAATGCGGCAGGATCCTATTTTCTTTCTGAAGATACTTTATCAGCATCAGACTGATGACTTTATCAGTTCATCAAGAGTCGCTGAGTGCGCCGGAAGGAAATCATCCATGAACACCCTGAGCTCAGGCAGATCAAAGGAATCCAGCGCCTTTAGAGTAGACTCCTCGGCGCTTGAGAACTCGGTGTTACCGCTCCTTCTCTCCTCAATGCACTTGATCAGCGCGCTGACTTTGTCCGCAGCCTTGAGTATCCTGTGTTCCCTGTCGTTGAGGACGTCGCCGGTGATATATCCCGACATGCTGTCCTTGAGGTCATCGGGAAGCATCCCGGAGACCTGTTTCTCCGCTTCCTTCTCCACACGCTTGTAGCTGTCGCGGATATCATCGTCACGGTATTTGACGGGAGTAGGCATGTCCCCGGTCAGAGTCTCGGAGATGTCATGATACAGTGCCGCCACAGCCACTCTTTCCGGTGACACCTCGGCGCCGAAGCGCTCCTTCGCCGTAACAGCCATGACATGGGCGATACACGCTGTGACTGCGGAATGCTCGGAAAGAGTCTCCTTGCGCGAATTGCGCATGAGGCCCCACCTGTCTATGAAATTCATCCTTGAGAATAAAGCAGAAAAACCGTAAGCCATGTCATTCCTCTGTATCAGGCTGCCACAGGCAGTTCCTTAGATCCACTCTCCCGTCGGGAAGGAATTTCACTCCGTCCTCCAGGAGCAGAGCTTCCTGCGCGCCTTTCCCGCCGAAAGCGAAGGATCCGGAGCATTCCCCGAACCGGTTCACGACCCTAAAGCACGGTATCGTACCCGGATCCGGGTTAAAGTGCAGCGCATGCCCCACCACTCTGGACATCCTCGGGTTGCCCGCCAGCGCCGCCACCATTCCGTAGGTCGCGACATGCCCGGCGGGTATCTTTTTGACTATATCGTATATCCTCTGAAAGGTATTTCCGTCAGTGTGTCTTATTGTACTCATTGACCTTGCGGATGTTTGCGCTGTGATCGTTTGCAGTCACGCCCCAGTAGTAGTTGGCGTCCTTATCGGTAATAAAGAAGTAATACTCGTGGGAATCGGGATTCAGTGTCCCCAGTATCGCTTTCTGACCGGGGTTGCAGATCGCCCCGACGGGAAGTCCGTGATGGGTGTATGTATCATATGCTCTCCATATGTTGGAGGGTATCGTCCTGGGCTTGGCCTCGACGTCCCCATTGAAGTAATAGCCGAGCACCCCGTAGATGAAGTTGCCTTCCCTGTTCTCCGCGCAGGTATCCGTCTCGAGGCACGGGAACTCGTCGGGGTTGTTGAGCCTGTTGATGAACACTCCGGCGATCATGGAGTACATGTCGTCTCCCAGAGTCTCCTTCTCGACTATGGACGCCAGAATTATGTTCTCCTCCAGCGTCAGTCCGCTCTGCTGAACGAGTCTGAGCGTTCCGTCCGTATATACATGCTTCTCGAAATTCTTGAGCATCTGCAGGATTATATCATCCACAGTGCTGCCAATAACGAACTCATATGTGTCCGGATAAAGAAATCCCTCAAGCTTTATGAACTTGTCATCACTGGATGTGATCTCGTCAAAGAAAGGGACGTCGAACACATGCGTATTGCAGGCTTCGATGAACTCGTCGATCTTGCAGAGCCTGGCGTTCTCCAGCTTGATGGCCATCGCCAGAGCCGTGGTCCCCTCAGGAAAGCTGACCGTCAGCGTCTCCACTTCGGCATAGGTTGTGGAAGACAGTTCTCTTATCATTTCGGAGTAGCTGCGTCCCATCTGCATCTTGTGCTTGCCGCACTGATACTTGCCGTCGGAACCTGTGATCCTGCTGTATACCCTGAACACCAGCTCGGAATTTATGAGCCCTTCCTGTTTGAGCTGGGAAGCGATGCTCTGCGTGGAGGATCCCTCCGGAACGTCCACTATGATATAGTCCCCGCCTTCCTCGGAATCGAATACCTCATGGTACGTCTTATATCCGATGAATCCCGCCGCAAGAAGGAACAGAAACACCACCGCGAGGATTATCAGTTTCCCCAGGCATCCCAGTCCTCTCTCTTCCGGGTCAGAATCTCTGTTAAACATCAGTGTTCTCCGATCGTTCTGGATAACATATTCTGGAAGCTACCTCTTCGGCGGCTTCTGTGCCCCTGAGCATCTCAACCAGCTTGAGGGCAAATCCCGACACCACTCCGGCAGCCCTGCCGGTGATGTAGGGTGGGTCGATGACCACATCAGAATCGCTGTAGCTCTCTCCCAGCACATCAATGAAATCCGGGAAACAGATCGCCTTCTTGCCGTTGAGCAGACCTTCTTTTGCGAGGATGGTAGGCGCGGCGCATATAGCAGCCACTATCATCCCGTCGCTCTCCCCGAATCCGAGCCTCGCGGCGCGTCTCACGGTCTCGCTCTTTGCGAGGTTCTCCGTTCCCAGGCCTCCGCCGGGGAAGA
>JAFYZG010000049.1 GCA_017548825.1 Oscillospiraceae bacterium | reverse complement strand
TTCTGGTCGTAGTCCCCGGGCATCTTCTCTATCATGGAGCGCTTGCCGTGGACGATCTCGTCGTGGGAGATCGGAAGGATGTAGTTCTCGGAGTATGCGTACATCATGGAGAAGGTGAGTTTGTTGTGCACTCCCTTGCGGAAGAACGGGTCGGTCTCGCAGTAGCTGAGCGTATCGTTCATCCATCCCATGTTCCACTTGTAGTTGAAACCGAGCCCTCCGACTGAAGTGGGCTTGGTGACCATGGGCCAGGCGGTGGATTCTTCCGCGGCCATGATGGCATTGGGGAATCTGGCGTATATCTGGTCGTTGAGCTTCCTGAGGAAGGCAATGGCCTCCAGATTCTCGCGTCCGCCCTGGGAGTTGGGCGACCACTCTCCGTCTCTGCGGTCGTAGTCCAGATAAAGCATGGAGGCGACGGCGTCCACTCTGAGCCCGTCGATGTGATATGTATCGAGCCAGTTGACTGCGCTGCTTATAAGGAAGCTCTGGATCTCGGTCCTGCCGTAGTCGAACACTCTGGTGCCCCATCCCTTGTGCTCCATGCGGTAGGGATTGCTGTCTTCGTAGCAGTAACCGCCGTCGAACTCGCAGAGTCCGTGAGCATCCTTGGGGAAGTGTGCAGGCACCCAGTCCATGATGACGCCGATGCCCTTCTGGTGCATGCGGTCGATGAAATACATGAAATCGTGCGGGGTGCCGTATCTGGAGGTGGGGGCTAAATAACCCGTGACCTGATATCCCCAGGATCCGTCATAGGGGAACTCCGAGAGAGGCATCAGCTCGATGTGGGTGTACCCCATCCTGCTGACATATTCTGACAGCTGGTCGGCGAGATCCCTGTAGCTGAGCACTGATCCGTCATCATGCCTTTTCCAGGAGCCCAGATGGACCTCATAGATGTTCATGGGCTTGTTGAAAGATGGCGATATCTCCCTGTACTGCCAGGCATCGTCATGCCACTCGTATCCCGAGATGTCATAGAACTTGCTGGCGGTGCCGGGAGGCGTCTCGGCGTGTACCGCGAACGGATCGCTCTTGTACAGTTCCTTTCCGTCCGGGGTCGTGATCAGGTATTTATATGAGTCGAACTGAAGCACTCCGGGAATGAAACATTCCCAGATCCCTTCGTCGCTTATCCTTTTCATGGGAGAAGCATCCGCGCTCCACTCGTTGAAGCTTCCGGTCACATGGACCGAGGCTGCGTGCGGTGCCCAGACACGTAATACCGCGCCGTCTTTTCCTTCCCGGGAATCAGGATGGGAGCCGAAATATCTGTAACTCTCATAGTTCGTTCCCTGATGGAAATAGAATACCGCGGGATTGCTGCCGTATGACATGTGCTTTTCCTCACATTTTTATGAAACTATTATAATAATTTGGTCGGCTGATTTGCAACTTTAATGTAATTTATACAAAGAAATAATCGTACAATATAGAAAAGCCCGGTCCTGCCGGGTAAGATACCGGGGAGATCAGGAGACTTTGATACTGACATATTATACTTTATGCAGAAGATCTCTGTAGTAAATATACTGTTGAAAGAAATGATCTGTATGTTTATTATTTGTTAAACTGTTAGTGCAACAATCCGATTTATTAAGCACACTTATTATCTGACGGAGGCATTCTGGTGGATCCGGAACTGTGCATAAAAGCGAAAAACGGAGATGCTGATGCATTTGCCCGCCTTTATGAATCTGTTTCCTCAAAACTGTAGTCCACGGCATTCTATATGCTGGGACGCAGGGAGGATGCGGAAGACGTAGTCATGGAGACCGTCACGGATGCGTTTGCGGAGATATCATCCCTGAGAGATCCCGGCGCTTTCGAGGGCTGGATATTCAGGATACTGATGAACAAGCTCAGGCGCAAGCGCAAGAGCTATATCGGAGAGAGCGTGGAGCTCAACGAGGATATCACAGCATCCGCTCAGATGACTTCCGACGAAGGGATCGCATTGAGGAGCGCCCTGGATAAACTGCCCGACAGGGACAGGGAGATCATCATGCTGGATGTCCTGGGAGGATACAGATCCGACGAGATAGCGCAGATGCTGGGAATGAACGCCAACACCGTCAGATCCAGAAAACTGCGGGCCTTTGAGAGGATCCGAACTATGCTGAAAGAGGATTGAGATGGCACAGGAAATAGACCTTAGAATTGAAGAGATGGAAGAGCAGCTCCGCAGGGAGATGCCTCTGCTTGACGTGCCCGAGTCTCTTTCCGCACAGAACGTCGCGGCTGCTCTCAGAGAAAAGAAAGCCCCGAGAAAGACTCCGATATATGTCTGGGTGAGGAGCGCCGTGGCGGCTGCCCTGGTCCTTGCCGTAGGCATCGGTGCGCTGAAGGCGGCTGGCATCTTCGGCAGGAAGAAAGAGACAATGGCTCCTGAGACCATGAAGGAAGAAGCCGGAGGAAGCGCAAATTATTACGCGGATGACGGAGACACCGACGGATATGGATATTATCCTGAGGAATCCGCAGTCCCGAGTTACGCATCCAACGACAACAAGAATGAGGCGGTCGCAGAAGCGGCGGATATCTACATTCTGGCTCCCGGAGAGACTGCTGTGATCGGAACGGGGGTTTCCTTCGACGGCACCGCGATGAAATGCTACAGATCGGATGAGACCGATGCCGGAAGCACCGATGACATATGCGAGGTCAAACTGGTGGAAGACGAGTACGGCGATGCCGAACTGGAGCTCAGCGCCGTATCTCCCGGCAATCTGACTGTGGAGCTCATCAGAGACGGGGAGACGGAATACCGCGTAGACATAACGGTC
>JAFYZG010000048.1 GCA_017548825.1 Oscillospiraceae bacterium | reverse complement strand
GACGAGAACGGCGACTACTACAGAACCGGTGAGTTCCTCAGATGGGACTGCAATATCGCGGAAAAGATGCTGACCAAAGAAGACCTGCTTCGGAAGGCGCTGGAGAGTAAAGGAATCCAGAACGTCCAGCTTAGAAGCGTCGTAGTCTTCACTGACACCCGCATCGAAGTGCAGAATAAGTATTCCTGCATCAGAACATGCTTTGTGAGCCAGCTGGCATACATCATTAACGGATTTAATGGAGGCCGGGTGATGACAGACGAGGAAATGGAGCAGGCCGAAAGCGCAATTAAAGAAGCTGAGAGCAAGGAAGCCTATCCGTTCGAGTTCGATGTGAAACAGTATAAAAGGGATTTCGCCAGTCTGATGGCAATCCTGGAAGAAGCCTCAGCCAAGAAAGAGGCCGCAGCACTGGAAGAGGAGGTAGTTAATGAAACAAGGGTAAGTGCATGGACGCGGGTCAAGAGTTTCCTGAAATCCAGATATGCTGGATACGCAGGCAGTGCGGCAGCTGCAGCAGCAGTCACCATAGTTTCTACGGTAGCAGTGAACGCTATCAGAAAGGGAGGTATCTATAGATGAACGGAGTTATGAAAGGAATGATTCTGGTTCTCATGATCCTTTACATTGTTTCCCCGATTGACGCCTGTCCTGGTCCGATTGATGACCTAATCGTTCTGTTCATCGGACTAGCCGCAAGAAAACAGATCGGATCCAGAGAATAAGGAGGTAGACAGAATCCTGGACGTGATTCACGTTCTGGAAGAAGACCTGAAAAACTGAAACGGCAGCATGTCCGATGAAAGCGAAACGAGAGCCGCCTGCTTCCCTTGAGGGAGCAGGCGGCTATTCCTGTGAGAGTGTCTTTTGCCGCTTATTTCTTCGAATAATCGTAGAAGCCCTTGCCGGCGTTGACTCCGGTCTCGCCTCTGTCGATCTTTTCCTTCAGAAGCTTGCCCATCCGGTACTCGATCGTGCCTTCCTGCTGGGCCGCCGGCTTCATCTGGTTGATGTTGTAGGCGGTCTCAAGACCCACGATATCCAGGATCTGGAACGGGCCTCTCGGTGAGCTCGTCGCAAGACGCCAGGTCAGGTCGATGGTCTCGGGGTCGGCAACGCCGTTGGCCCACAGCGCCTGTGCCGCGGAGAGGAAGGGGACGAGCATCGAGTTCAGGATGTAGCCGGGCTGCTCCTTATAGAGCTTCAGCGGCACCATGCCGATCGCGGAGGCAAATTCCACGACCTTCTCGTAGATCTCGGGATCCGTTCCGGGATGGCCCATGACCTCGCCGGTGTTGTTTTTCCAGATGGTGTTGGCAAAATGCAGCGCGCAGTACTTCTCCGGGCGGCCGGTATATTCCGCAAACATGCTCGGCAGAAGGGTGGAGGAGTTCGTGCAGAGGATGGTATCTTCATCCAGCAGATCCCTCATTGCCTCATACATGCCGATCTTGGCCTTCGGCTCCTCCGTCATGGATTCGATCACGATATAGGCGCCTGAGAGGGCTTTCTTCAGATCCAGCTCGATGTGGACTTTTTCCGCAAGGTTCTTCTTGCCCTCTTCAAGCAGGGCGTCGATTGCCTGGGCCGTGATGCCCTGCCAGCTGCGGATGAGACCGCGGGGATAGAGCATGCCGCCGATCGGGTTGCCGATCAGGGTTTTGGCATTCGCGAGATCCTCCAGCATCAGCGCAGAGTACCGCTCGATTTTCGGCATCGTCCTGCCGACAGAGCCCTCCGAGCGGAGCCAGAAGGTCGTGTCAAAGCCATGATAGGCGCAGATGAGACCGATCTGGGTTCCGAGCACGCCGCCGCCGGCGATGACAACTTTCCTGTTTTCCATATATAAACCTCCTATATAGAATTCATTCCGACCGCAGACGGATCTTGTTTTTCTCGCTGCCATTCGTTATGATGATGTTACAATTGTATCAAAGCCCGGAAACCTTTACAAGCTGTCCGGGCCATATAGTGACAAACGGAGGAAAGTGTATCATGAGAGGCGGCGGAACAGGAGAGTGCGGCGCATATATCGTCACGGCGCTGCTGCAGCTGATGCAGAAGAAGGCTTTTGACCGCATCTCCATTACGGAGCTGTGCAGAAAGGCCGGCGTTTCCCGCATGTCTTTCTACCGGTACTTCGAGAGCAAGGAGGACGTACTGAAAAAGTGGTGCGCGGGGATCACGGACTGGTTCGTGGCGGAATCCGGCATCAATTATCGGAACGATTCGATGGAGCTGTATTTCAACACGCTGTTCACCCAGGTGCTGAAGTACCGAGAGATGTCGTTCATCCTGCAGAAAAACGGGCTTTTGTGGATCGTGAAGGACGACATCGACCGGGTGTTTTTCGAGACCTATCGGGACGTCTATGACGAGTACAAGATGCATTTCATAACCGGCGGGATATTCAATGTCTACACTCTCTGGATCGAAAACGGCCTGCGCGAGACGCCGGAGGAGCTGGCGCTGAAGCTGAGCGAGATCCTGGAGAAATGACGGACCGCGGCACGGAGGACGGCGTCCCCGTTGAGG
>JAFYZG010000047.1 GCA_017548825.1 Oscillospiraceae bacterium | reverse complement strand
TCTCATCGGCTGGTCTCTGTTCGCAGTGACAGACCTGACGCAGATCCCCCTCTTCTTCTCCAGATTATTCGGAGGAGCCGGCGGAGTATCAGCAGCCTACTTCCTGCGGAACTATGCCGTTCTGCTGGTCATCTGCCTGCTGCTCTGCACCGACCAGGCTGCAGCCGTATGGAAGAAGATCACGGAGCGCAGGGGCCTGCGCAGCGCTGCGGTGCTGATCCTGCTGATCCTGTGTCTCGCATATATAACCGATTCCACATACCGCCCGTTCCTGTACGCACAATTCTGAGGAGGATCCGTCTTGAATAAAACGATAAGAGCGATCCGCTCATTTCTGATACTGTTCCTTGTCCTGTACGCGCTGCTGATAACCGCGGCCGTATCGCCGGACAGGACATACAGCGAGTCCGAGAACAAATATCTCGCCCAGTTCCCGGAAGTGTCCCTGAAGAGCATTTTAAGCGGCTCTTTCGAGGAGAAATACGCCGACTACGTATCTGACCAGTTCCCCGGAAGGGACACCTGGATAGCCATAAAATCCCTCGCTGAGACTGCGCTCCTCAAAACTGAAAACAACGGAGTGGTCTACGGGGAGGACGGATATCTCTTCCAGCGCTTCGATTCCTTCAGCGGGGAGGACCTGAGCGACAACGTGCAGGCCATAAACAGCTTCGCAGCGAAAGCCTCCGCTCCGGTCACGGTCATGATAGTACCATCCTCATATACTGTGCTTGGGGACCGGCTTCCGTCCGATGCGCCTTTCGCGGACCAGCGCTCGCTGCTGGAGGAAGGACAGGACGGATCTCTCGGCAAACAGTTCAGCGGCTGCTCTGTGATAGATGTCCTGTCGGTGCTGGACAGGCACAGCGACGAGTACATCTACTACCGCACCGACCACCACTGGACCACCGACGGAGCCTGGTACGCCTACAACGTCCTCTGTTCCCACCTCGGTCTCGACGCTTTCGACCGTTCATCAGCCCAACCCCACACTGCAGATGGATTCCTGGGCACCAGCTACTCGAAATGCAAGAAGAGCAGGCAGCAGGCCGACACCATAATATCCTACAACTTCTCCGCGGTCCTCACAGAGGGCGGAAAGACACACGACACCGTGTATGACTACACCAAGCTCTCCGGCAGGGACAAATACGCCATGTTCCTCTACGGGAACGGAGCGGAAAGACAGATAGAATCCTCACAGGGCGGCGGTAAGAAGCGCAGCCTGCTGGTCATCAAGGATTCCTTCGCGGACTGCATGATCCCGTTCCTGACGCACAACTACGAATCCATAACCTGTATCGACCCGAGATATTACTCCGGTTCCTTCTCATCTCTCGCAGAGGGCGATTACGAGGACATCCTGATAGTCTTCGGATTCGAGGATCTCGCGGAAGAGAGCTCCATCATGAAGCTCGGTTTCTGATATGCATCACGACACAGACAAGGCCGGCATTGCTGCCGGCCTTTATCATGCTCGTTTTTCTGTTCAGGACAGCGTCTCGTCGTCGTCCGACGACACGAAACTGATCCTCTTTTCAAGAACTTCCATCTCGATGCGGTTCTTTCCCGAGTAAGGTTCTCCGTCCAAAGACCAGTCGAGCGGCTTATCCGATTCTACGGTGCATTTTTTCATCTTGAAGAGGCTTATATGCTCTCCGTTGAATTCCTTGGCGGTAAATTCCCGGAGCTCCTCTCCGAGCTCTATTATGTCTTTGGGAGCTTTGGCGATGAACACCTCGAAACTGCCGTCATCCGCCCACACCATATCCGCCGGAAGCTGGGTGATGTTTCCGCCGAGAGAGAGCGTGCTCAGCAGGCCAAGGTAAAGAAAGTCCTCCTCGAACTGCCTGCCGTCTATGTCGAATCTCGCGTGCTTCGGCGCGATGGACAATGCGTTGGCCATACCGTCCAGGATATAGGCGAGATAGCCGAGAGTGTTCTTCATCTCCTGGTAGGTCTCGTTGACTACGCTGGCGAAAAATCCGCACCCGCAGTGGAACATGAAGTATCTGTCGTTGAATCTGCAGGCATCCAGTTTCCTGACCTTACCGGTCGCTGCCAGTTTCGCGGCTTCGGCTATGTCGGAAGGTATGTGATGGGTGGAAGCGAAATCGTTGGTGGTGCCGCTGGGTATGAACGCAAAGGACGTGTCGAGCCCCGCGTCGATGATGCCGGTGACGACCTCGTTCATGGTGCCGTCGCCGCCCATGGCCACTATCCTTCCGAAGTCCTTCCCGTACTTTTTCACATATGCCGTGGCGTCCCCGCGTCCGCCTGTAATGAAAACGGAGGGTATCCATCCTCTGGTCAGGAAGATCCTGCAGACATCGGATAGACTGTTCGACACCGATTTCTTTCCTGAAACGGGGTTGGCTATCAGCATCAGATTCCTGTTTTCAGCCATATGACACTCACACCTTTCCTCTTATGAGATCTATAAGCTCCAGGCAGAACCATGCGGTCGGAATGGAGAACAGAAGGCTGTCCGCCCTGTCCATCATGCCGCCGTGGCCTGGGATAAGATCGCTGTAATCCTTTATACCGGATTCTCTCTTAAAGAGCGAGGCAGCCAGATCTCCGAACTGCCCCATTGTAGAGGCTACGACAGCGACCGTCACGCAGACCCACAGCTCCGCTCCCTGATCCTTGAGAAGGAACCAGGCCAGTACGCCGAACACCGCGGACGCCGCGGCTCCGCACAGGGATCCCTCAACGGTCTTGTTGGGGCTCACGTGAGGACTGAGCTTGTGCCTGCCGAATCTTCTTCCTCCGAACAGCGCGAAAGCATCGCAGCTCCATGTGCCGAGGGCGGCTACCGCGAAGACATAGAGCCACCTGCCGGTCGTCAGTATCCTCTGAAGCGCGGCATAGAGCGCCATCGGGTATACCAGCATGAAAAGGGTCCCTCTCGCGGCAGGCGCCATCAGATCCTCCCTGCAGATGCATATGCACACGGTGAGGACGGCGCAGGCGATGAAGTTCACCGCTATCGCCCAAAGCGGCGCGCCGGTAAGGCACAGAACAGTATTAATGACGATGTACAGCAACGGAGTGAATACTATGGCTTTTTCTCCCGACTTTGCCAGACAGTTCTTCATCTCGAACGCGGACAGCACCGCGGCAGCAAGGACGAGCAGAGCTCTAGTGACGCCGGAGATGAACAGACACGCTCCGACTATCGCGAGCATCACTATAGCGGAAATGACACGTTTCTTCACGTTATTCAGCCTTTCTCGGACAATATCTCTTTGTTGTCGATGATATAGACTATCCCTGACAGCGCTGTGATAACCGCGCTTATCCAGCAGAGTATGTTGGATGTGGTGATCAGCCAGGCGGGATCTCCGTACAGCGCTCTGAGGAACAGTATGACTGTCATGGAGACCATCTGGAACAAGGTCTTGGCCTTCCCGAAGATGTTAGCCGCGACGACCTTTCCCCTGCTGGCGGCTTCCATCCTGACTCCGGACACGACGAATTCCCTGATCAGTACTATGATGACCGCGGCAGCTGACGCATATCCGATCTCAACGAAGCACACCAGCACCGAACTGACCAGCGCCTTGTCGGCGATAGGATCGAGAAACTTTCCCAGGGATGTGACCAGATTTCTGGATCTCGCGATCTTTCCGTCGAGGTAGTCGGTTATACTTGCCAGCACGAAGAGGCCGAACAGGCCCCAGCGTCCCAGCGGGCTTTCGATATAGAAACAGGCTATAAGGAACGGCAGTGAACAAAGCCGGCCTACTGTGAGCTTATTGGGGAGATTCACTGTACTTACCTCCTGAAATTGCAAATATGTGCACCACTTATTATAATGACTCTGACCTGAGAAAGAAACGGATTACCTATGAACATTTTCGACTTTGACGGGACCATACACAGGGGCGACAGCAGCGTCGCCTTCTATCTGTACTGCCTGCGGCGCAGGCCGTATATAGTTCTGCTGCTGCCTGTACAGGCCGCGGCCGCTCTTCTGCACGCGCTCGGCATCATAGACGTCACAGCCATGAAACAGGTGTTTTACCTGTATTTCAGACTGATAGACGCGGAGGCTCTGCTTCCGTCCTTCTGGGAGCAGGACAGGAAGAACATACAGGACTGGTACCGCAGAGTGCACTCAGATAACGACGTGCTCATCTCTGCCTCCCCCGAGTTCATGCTCGCTCCGATCTGCGAAGAACTGGGCATCAGAACTCTGATCGCATCCAAAGTGGATCCCGGAACCGGAAGATATACCGGGAAGAACTGCTCCGGAGAAGAGAAGGTCATCAGATTCAGGGAGCTGTTCCCGGATGCCGTCCCGGAGAACAGTTACTACGACCGCGACTCCGACCTGCCGGTAAGCAGTCTTGCGGTCCACGGATTCCGCATAAAAGACGGCGAGCCCTTACAGGAATTCTGAAACAGATCACGGTATCACAAAAGCGTCTCAGCCTTTACAGACCGGGACGCTTTTTCTTATCGGTTGTTTTTTATAAAAATGTCAGTCGGAGAACTCCGCGAGATATTCGTCGGTGACCTCCGCCAGTTCCTTCTTTATACCGTCCAGGCGTATGCACAGTTCGTTGAGCTTTTCCGCGTCGGAAGCCACCGCCGGATCCGCGATCGCCGCCTCCGTATCCTTCTCCTCCTGCTCCAGTTCTTCTATCCTCTTCTCCAGCTGGCTCCTGCGCTGCCTGTATTCGGCCTTCTGTTTTCTGGCCTCTCTCCCGCCCAGGTATCCCTGGACCGGCTTCTCCTTCTTCTGCTCCGGCTGTTCGGGCTGTCCGTTCCTGGAAGCCTGCGTATATGACCTGAAACTGTCGTAATCGTCGAACAGCTTCGCGGTGCCCTCGTCCATGAACAGTATCCTGCAGTTCAGGTTCTCGATGAGCCACCTGTCGTGGGATACCATGAACAGTGTGCCGCTATATGTGTTGAGAGCCTCAAAGAGGATGTCTTTGGTAAAGATATCCAGGTGGTTGGTAGGCTCGTCCAGGATAAGAAAATTGGGGTGCTCGAGGGACAGCCTCGCCATGTTGAGCCTGGCCAGTTCTCCTCCCGAGAGTCCCGACGATTCGGTGAAGACCTCTTCGTCCCGGAATCCCACCAGAGCCAGAAGCTTTCTGACCTGCAGCTGATCCATCTGCGGATAGCGGTCCCAAATGTACATCAGCGGGCTCTCGTTCTCGATATGGAACAGGTCCTGCTTCTGTACGCCTATCTTTACCCCGCCGCCTATGATCACCCTGCCGGCGATGGGTCTTATCTCGCCCAGGATGGTGCGGATGAGTGTGGTCTTGCCGTACCCGTTCCTGCCGATTACTGCGATCCTCTCGCCGCGCTGAAGCAGCAGGTCAATACCCGAACAGAGCACCAGTCCCGGCACTCCCACGCTCAGATCAGTGAGTTCGAGCACGTCCTTGTATGGCTCCCCGTCCGGTATGATCTCGAACTTGATGTCGGTGTGGCTGTTGTCCTCAGGCGCCGTGAGATCCAGTCTTTCCAGCATCTTGAGCCTGCTCTTGGCCATGTTTCTGGTGGATGCCCGCGCCATATTGCGCTCCGCGAATTCGCGGTACTTCTCGGCCTTCTCCAGCGTCTGCTCGTAGTGGGCCCTCTCCACCTTCTCGTCGTTGTCGCGTCTGACGATATATTCCGAGAATGGCACCGGGTATGTCTTTGTTCTTCCCCTGTTGAGCTGTATGGTCTTGTTGCACACGCTGTCCAGGAAGTGTCTGTCATGGGACACCACGAGGACCGCTCCCCTGTAACCGGTGAGATAACCCTCCAGCCAGTCCAGAGTCTCCAGATCCAGGTGGTTAGTGGGCTCGTCCAGAAGCAGCAGATCCGGCGTCTGCAGCAGCAGTTTCGCCAGGGACAGTCTTGTCTTCTCTCCTCCGGAGAGCACCGAGACGCTCTTGGTCCAGGTCTCTTCCGGGAATCCCATACCGAGCAGGATCCTTCTGATCTGGTAATCCAGATGATAACCGTCTATCGCCTCGTACTTCTCGCTGACCGCCATATACTCCGACAGCAGTTCCGGTTCCCTCTCCATCCTTCTCTCTAGGGATCTCATCTGCTCCAGGAGCTTGTCGGCGTTATTGGCCATCTTCATCTCACCGAGCACCGTCTGCTCGTCGTGAAGTCCGCTGTCCTGCCTGAGGTATCCCATCACCGCACCGTTTTTGAGCGCGACAGTACCTCCGTCGGGGATCAGACTGCCTGTGATGATCCCCAGCAGAGTGGTCTTCCCGCAGCCGTTGTAGCCCACCAGGCCGGCGCGGTCATATTCCTCCAGCTGGAACGACGCATCCTCTATGACGGTATTGTCGCCGTAGGAGAAACTGATGTTTTGAAGCGTAAGTACCATTTGAATATCCGATCACACGCCCAGTGCCCCGTTAAGCCACTGCAGCGTGTCGTTGTAGAATGTCTCTCTCTGTGTCTCGTTGTGCAGCTCGTGCCTCTGCCCCGGATACAGTCTCAGTTCCGTCTTCCCGCATCCGGCGTTCTTCATCATATCGTAGACCACTCTGACGCCTTCGCCGTAATCTCCGACGGGATCGTCTTCTCCGGACGCCAGCAGGTACGGGATGTCCTTCCTGAGTCTCGGAGCCCATCCCTTCTCCAGTACCTCGTCAAGACATCTTGTCAGGTCTCTGTATGCCGACAGCGTGAAGGTGTACATGCACAGCGGGTCATTGACGTATTCGCTGAGTTTCACGGGATCGCTCGTAACCCACTCGGATCCTGTCGGATGATCCGGTATCCTGTCGTTGTATGTCCCGAACGAGACTTTGGTGATCAGCGGGCTGCGGTGTCTCTCCCCCTTGAAGAAAGAGATGGCATTGATGATAGCCTCTGCGGCTTTTCCCGCGGGGTTGGAGCCGTCCGTTCCCTCAAAGATATAAGCCGACGGACCGTCGCTGTAGTCCGCAGCGTACTTCCTCGCCAGGAAGGATCCCATGGAGTGCCCCAGCATGACCAGCGGGAGCCCGGGATACCTCTGTCCGAGCAGGTCAGTGATCTTCCTCAGGTCCTTTACCATGAGCATGTAGCCGTCCTTCTCCGCGATGAATCCCAGATCATCCGCGGTCGCCGCCGTATGACCGTGACCCAGATGATCGTTGCCGCAGACGATATATCCGTTCCGCGCAAGGAAGGAAGCGAAGTCGTCATAGCGCTCCATATACTCGCACATGCCGTGGGAGATCTGCAGGACCGCTTTGGGCGGTACGCTGTCATCGCTCCAGGTCACCACATGCAGCATCGTCTTTCCGTCACTGGAAAGGATCTGTTCCGTATTTCTGTTCACGCTCATTGTCATGTCCTCCGTATATTGCATTTTATATTATAATGAAATGGAAGAGCAAAAGGAAACGCCCGCAGCCGCGGGCAAATCAACGCATTGCCGGAAAGACGCTGCCATATGATTGACATCATCATTGATTCTCTGATCGACGCCGTGGAGGACTCAGCAAAGCTGATACCGTTCCTCTACGCGTCCTATCTTTTCATTGAATTCATCGAACATGAGGCAAGTGACAGACTGTCTTCCCGGCTGTACTCTCTCGGCGCCAAAGGGCCGTTTCTCGGCGCTGTGGCGGGTCTTATGCCCATGTGCGGTCTCTCTGTCACCGCAGCGGATCTGTTCGCCAGCAGGCTCATTTCCGTCTCTACGCTGATAGCGGAGTTCACCGCCGAGACCGACGAAGCGATCCCGATCCTGCTGGGGACCGCGGGATTCCGTTCCAGGGGACTGCTGCTGGCAGTTCTTTCCCTGGTGATAGGCATCGTATCCGGTCTGATAGCGGGAAAGGTCTTCCCGGGGACGATCGACAGGGAGCATTCACACGAAGAGCACGAGCTTATGCACAGCCACTGCGAGGAGGACGAGTGTGAGAACAGAGGCCTTTTCACTACGGCCCTGATCCACACCCTCAAGAGCCTGTCCTTTGTGCTGGCCGCTATCTTCGTCGTGAACCTGCTCGTGGGGATCGCGGGAGAGGAAAAGGCCGCCGCCCTGTTCAGCGGAAGCGACTCTGTCGAGCCGGTGATAGCCGCCTTGACCGGTCTTATCCCCAACTGTGCGCCTTCCATCATCCTCTCGGAATTCTACATGGAAGGGCTCATCAGCTTCGGTTCCCTGATATCGGGACTGACGATGAATGCCGGCGTTGGGCTCGCGATGCTGTGGAAGTACAACCGCGACAAGAAGCAGAATCTCCTTATTTGCGCCTTCATCTTCGCCGTATCCGTCATCTGCGGTTACGCCATCCAGTTGATCGGGATCTGATCCCGCAGCGCGCTTATCTGTTTGTGAAATGAACGATCTTACCCTGTTTCTGCTTACCGTCGCGATCGGGACAGCAGGCGGACTCATCGCAAAGAAGCTCGGAGTTCCATCCGGCGCGATGGTCGGCTCCATGTTCTTCGTGATAATCTTCAATCTTATATTCGAAAAGGCATTCTTTATCCAGGACGTAAAGACCGGACTTCAGATGCTGTCCGGAGCGATGATAGGATGCCGTGTAGGGCGCGAGGACGTACAGAGCCTCAAAAAACTGATTAAGCCCATCATACTGCTCATAGTCGCCTTCATCGCCATGAACCTGATATTCGGCGGACTGATGATCGCTTTCTCCGACCTCGACGTGCCCACGGCGCTGTTCGCGACGTCGCCGGGCGGCGCCTCCGATATGGCGCTCATCGGTGAGGAACTGGGAGCCAATCCTGCCTATATCGCCCTGCTTCAGGTGCTGAGGCTGCTCATCATATTCACTTTCTGTCCCCCGCTCTTCAAATATCTGTTCCGCACCGGAAGGATGAAGAAGGATGAGGCGGCGGAAGTACAGCCGGAAGATAGCCCGGCGGTGTCCGGCATACCGGAAAAGACCGACTGGAAGAAACTTATTATGGTCTTCGCCGTCTGCACAGTCGCGGGACTGATATTCCGCAGGCTGGGCATCACATCAGGCGCCATGCTGGGCTCCATGCTGGCAGGCGCGGTGTTCACGGTGTTCAAAGGCAAGAACCGCTTCCCTTCCCAGCTGCGGACCTTCATGTCCATATTGTCCGGAGCCTATATGGGATGCCGCTTCTCCAGGGCTGACCTCGCCAACATCCATGTGCTGATCGTTCCGATACTGATCATGCTGGCTGGCATTTTAGTATTCATCCTGGTCAACGGGGCGCTGCTGAGCAGATTCACCGACGTGGACTACCCCACCGCCCTTTTCGCCTCCACCCCCGGCGGCATCACGGAGATGGCTCTCCTCTCGGAGGAGATGGGAGTCGATTCCTTCAAGGTGTCCATACTGCACACCTGCAGGCTGTTCTTCGTGGTGGCGTTCTTCCCCACCATGAACAAACTGCTCTGCAGCATATTCGACAAATAGACGATCTTATCATACAAACAAAGAAGGAACAGCTTCTCGGCTGTTCCTTCTTTTCTTTGCATAAAGCCTATTATTTGACTTCGGTGGTTGCACCGGCCTCTTTGAGCTTCGCAACGATCTCGTCTGCCTCTTCCTTGGAGATGCCGGCCTTGACGGTCTTGGGGGCGGCGTCGACGAGTTCCTTGGACTCCTTGAGTCCCAGTCCGAGGATGTCCTTGATGGCCTTGATGACGTTCATCTTGGTCTCGCCGACCTCTGTCAGAACGACTTCATATTCGGACTTCTCTTCTGCAGCAGCAGCGGCACCGCTCTCAGCGGGAGCAGCAGCAACAGCGGCGGCGGCGGAAACACCGAACTCTTCCTCGATTGCCTTGACGAGCTCGGAGAGCTCCATAACGGTCATACCCTTGATCGCTTCGATCATGCTAGAAATGTCAGCCATTGTATTATTCCTTTCAGATGTTTAGATAAAAGTAAGATTTGTTGATGTTATGCAGTCTCTTTGAGTTTCCTGATCTCGTCAAGACCACGGGCGAGAGAAGCAATGATGCTGTTGAGCGAGCCTGCGACCATCGCCACCATGCCTTCGCGGCCGGGGAGCTTGGACAGGTTCTTGATCATCGCTGTGTCGACCTTCTGTCCGTCGATGAATCCGGCTTTGACGTTGAACTTATCGGTGAACTGGTCGGCGTACTTGTGAAGGACCCTGCAGGGAGCAATCTCATCCTCGCTGATCGCGACGGAGATCGTGCCTTTGATGTCTTCCACCAGATCATGCATTCCTGCTTCTTCACAGGCGTACTTCATGATGGTGTTCTTGATGACCTTGTAGTCGACACCGGCTTCACGGAGCTCTTTGCGCAGAGCTGTGTCGTCAGCGACGTCGATACCGCGGTAGTCCACAAGAACAACAGCATTGGAAGCCTTCAGCTTTTCTGCAAGGGCGGAAACAGCAGCCTTCTTCTCGTTGAGAATCCTCTCATTTGCCATTGAATCGGTTTACCTCCTTGTTTTCTTTTCGCGGTGAAAACAAAACCCTCCTCAGCGAATGCCGAGGAGGGACAAACCTTCATAAAACCATGCAAAAGTATGCATTGCGTTTTATCCTCGGCAGGCGGACCGTGAGGTCCTTACGTTTTCACACCTGCTGTCTTTGGAAAACAGCCTTGTTATTTTACTTCACACACTGCGGTGTGTCAAGTTCATGTTACTGAGCGTTGTTTGTAACGTTCATGTAGCGGTTGGTCGCGACCTTGATGCCGGGGCCCATCGTGGAGGAGATGACACAGCTCCTGATGTACTGTCCCTTGGCGGCTGCGGGCTTGGCCTTGATGACCGCGTCCAGCAGGGTCTCGAAGTTCTCGACCAGTTTCTCTGTTCCGAAGGAAGCTTTTCCTATCGGGCAGTGGATGATGTTGCTCTTGTCGAGCCTGTACTCGATCTTACCGGCTTTGGCGTCGGCAACTGCCTTCGCAACGTCGGGAGAGACCGTTCCGGCCTTGGGGTTCGGCATGAGACCGCGGGGTCCGAGGATCCTACCGAGTCTTCCGACGACTCCCATCATGTCGGGGGATGCGATGACGACGTCGAAGTCCATGAAGTTTTCCTTCTGGATCTTCTCTGCAAGCTCTTCAGCTCCGACGTACTCGGCACCGGCTGCCTCAGCAGCTCTGGCCGCGTCGCCCTTGGCGAAGACTGCTACGCGGACGTCCTTACCTGTTCCGTTGGGAAGAACGACTGCGCCGCGGACCTGCTGATCGGCGTGACGGCTGTCAACACCGAGGCGGATGTGCATCTCGACTGTCTCGTCGAATTTTGCATTTGCGATCTCGCAGCAGAGCTGGCAGGCTTCTGCCGTGTCGTACTGTTTCATACGATCGACTTTGGTGGCGAGCTCGTTATATCTCTTTCCGTGCTTCATTATTTCAGCCCTCCTCTACTACGACGCCCATGCTGCGGCAGGTGCCCTTGATCATGCTCATTGCTGTCTCGATATTGGCAGCGTTGAGGTCAGGCATCTTTGTCTCAGCGATCTTGCGGACGGACTCGAGAGAGATCGTCGCGACCTTGTTCTTGTTGGGCTCTCCGGAAGCCTTCTCCAGATTGCATTCCTTCTTGATGAGAACGGCTGCGGGAGGAGTCTTCGTGATGAATGTGAAGGAGTGGTCCTGATAAACAGTGATGACCACGGGGATGATGGTGCCCATCTGGGCGCGCGTTCTTTCATTGAACGCCTTCGTGAACTCCATGATGTTCACGCTGTGCTGACCAAGCGCAGGTCCTACAGGGGGAGCAGGTGTTGCCTGTCCGGCGGGGATCTGAAGCTTGATGTAGCCTTCGATTCTCTTTGCCATAAAAAACCTCCGTAATGTGGTTATTCGAGCGCATTGAAAAAGATTTGCGCTCTCCCACGGGAATGCTCTCGCATTCCGGACTGCAGTCCCGGATAGTATCCGGATCCGGCACTTTCATGCCGGGACCGTCTGCACCACGGTCTTTATCAACTGGCTTGCGCCCTGTTGATCCTGATTAAAGCGGCGCTACGTCTTCGAGATCCAGTTCTGCGACCGTCTCGCGTCCGAACATGGATACCTTGACCTTTACGCGCCTGTTTTCCCGGTCGATCTCCTCGACCCTGCCCGCGAACCCTTCGAACGAGCCGCTCTGGATGCGGATCGTGTCGCCGGGGGCGTAATCGACATTGACGTTGACGTTCTCAACGCCGAGCCTGTCTACTTCTGCCTGGGTAAGAGGAGTGGGCTTGGTGGTAGTCCCGACGAAACCTGTGACGCCGTTCGCGTTGCGCACGATGTACCAGGACTCGTCCGTCATGACCATCTTGACCAGAACATAGCCCGGGAACAGTTCCCGGTCGAATTCTCTGCGTTTGTTGTCCTTGATCTCCACGACATGCTCTGTAGGGATCTTAACTTCCAGAATGTAATCCTGAAGGCGGCGGTTCTCTACGAGCTTCTCGAGGTTCTGAGCGACCTTATTCTCGTAACCGGAATATGTGTGTACCACATACCACTTTGCGCTTTCAGCCATCTAAAAACTCCAATACCTGATCAAAATTGTTTGAGAAGGAGATCGCGAAGGAAAGCAAACAGAAGATCGAGTCCCCAGGTCGCGATCGCAAATATGACAACCATCACGAGAACTACTACGACGTTGTTCCATACCTGCTTGCGGCTGGGCCAGACGATCTTTTTGAACTCGCCCTTCGCGTCGCGGAAATACTTTCCGAGCCTTGCGAAGAAGCCGGGTTTCTTTTTGTCAGCCTTCTTGTCTGCCATGCGTCAATTACTCTCCTTACTTTGTCTCGCGATGGAGCGTATGCTTGCGGCAGAATCTACAATACTTCTTAAGCTCAAGACGGTCGGGAGTATTCTTCTTCTCCTTCATAGTATCGTAGTTGCGCTGTTTGCACTCTGTGCATGCGAGCGTGATCTTAACTCTCATTATCGGCACCTCCGTTTGTATTTGCAGCCTTGCTGCCTGCCTCCCTCCAAAGCGTGCGTGCTTAAAAAAGTGCACACAAAAAAAGAACCCGCTTTAAAGAGGTAGGATTAGAATAACATCCTGCATTATCGATGTCAACATTTTTTTGCTTTGGAAAGATACGGCGGAGACCTCCGGGTCTCCGCCGCTTATATCAGTCTTCGCTTTTAGAAGAGTGAGAGTGTCAGGAACGCTGTGGAGAGCAGTGATGCGATCAGGGATACGACTGTGATCTGTGTGTTGATGGACGGACCTGCTGTATCCTTGAAGGGGTCGCCGACTGTGTCGCCGATGACGCCTGCCTTGTGGGCTTCGCTGCCCTTGCCGCCTTCGTTGCCCTCCTCGATGTACTTCTTGGCGTTGTCCCACAGACCGCC
>JAFYZG010000046.1 GCA_017548825.1 Oscillospiraceae bacterium | reverse complement strand
CCAGATCATCGGCGTCTGGGAATATAACGATACCGAGACCGGTATGAAAGCCGTTTACGATCTGAAAGAGGACGGTACCGGCACGTATTCCTTAAAAGTCGGCGATCAGGAAGTCGTTTATGAACTGAAATATGAAGTCAAAAAGGGCCATCTTCTTGTGACATATGTCAACAATGATATATTTACGGAGGATGATGTTTTTGACAGCGAATTCAGTTTTAAAGACTCCAATACGATGATCATCAAGGATTCAGACGGCCTTGAGATGGATTTCAAGAGAAAATAGTTCAGAGATCTGCTCTCGAACAGAGTGTGCCTTAGCATCAGAATGACGTTGGCGAAAGATCATGCCGGCGGAGATGTCTGCAAATGAACGGTTGAACTGAATAGCCTGATACGAACGCTCATCTCCGGATGAGCGTTTTTTCGCTATATTAAGAAAGACCGTGACATACAGTCACAGTCTTTTCTGCATATCGCGACCTGCGATGCGGAGGCAACTGCGATGACGAAAATGCGGGATCCGCAAAAATGTCACACAGGAAATATGATTAATTCCGGATTCAAAGCCCAGGAACATCATACGCACGTAATAAAAAATGATAGAATAATGACATTGATCCAATGAGAAACAGACAGAGGGGGAAGATCCTTTGACAGATTTTCTTGACAGGTTATCTTCATACGGGCCCATTTTAGACATCGTATCCTGCGTGTTCACGGTGCTGGCCCTTGTATTTACGCTGTATTTCTGGCTGCTGGACAACCTCAACGAAGAGGAGACAAAGTTCCTTGAGGGGAAGGGCGAACTGCTGGCGTCGCTCAGAGGCTGCCGCGATGAACTCGACAAAAAGGAAGATGAATCCAAGTGGTTCGAAAAGATCCAGGAAGTGACTGCGAAACTGGAAGTGGTGCTCAACTACCGTTTCTGGGCCAGAAGTTCCAGGAAGGAAGAGTACGACAGGGCTTATTCCTTTTATCAGGACAGCAGATACCTGATCAGCACGCTGCGCCGCAATGACGACAAAGCCGGCGGTCAGGATTCCATAGTCGCGGTCAGCGGACTGTCTGACAAGCAGATCGATGACATAAAGACCGACTACAGGACCGGTCTCAACTACATCATCGATTTCATCGAGAACTGGTACTGAGGAGGCGGAGATATGTCTGTAGTGATGTTCTTTCTGTTCCTGCTCATCCTGAGTCTGGTCACCCATTACATACGCACGTGGACATACGGAAGGCACGAGGCTGTGACCTTCGAGATGTCCTTCATCATAGCGTTCTTTTCGCTGATGTTCCTGTGGCGCTACGGCTTCAACGGCACCAGGGGAATACTGCTTGCAGTTCTGACAGTGATGTTCGCGGCCAACGCGTTCCTGCAGTGGCACTTCTTCATTGAACTGCAGGGGAAGATGGATACGGCTCTGGACAAGAGGTTCCCCGAAAAAAAGATAGATGAAGAGACAAAAAAGCGCAGGGAGTCGCTGCTGACCATGGCGTCGGTGGCCATTATGCCGTCCTTCTCCAGGTTCATAGAGGAGTCCAAGCTGTTCAACAACCCCGGAAGTCTCATAGGGCTGATCAAGTCCATCATGAAGAGGCAGCGCTTCCAGAAGAAGAAATACCTGATGAGGGAGTGCTTCGCGGAGAACCTGAACCTGATCGGACCCTGCAAGCCCGAGATAGATTCCATTACAAACGACAAAGAGAAATACGTACAGGGCGCCGTCCATGTGAACGACCTGGCGCTGGAATATAAGAGCGAGAAGATAGGACTTATATCCTACGACGTGCTGGGCTTCGGAGCGCAGCTGATCATTGCAGCGATGATGGCTTACTACCTTAAGAACGGAACGGCCGCGTCGGCGGCTTCATCGCCGGCGAGGACCTATGCCATCGCCATCTCCGCGGCTTTGTTCATGGCACTGGATCTTATCCTCAGGAAGATCGGATTTGCCAGAGACGAATCGGTGTTCTATGAGCTGTCATATGTCGGGATGCTCATGGTGCTGTTCCGTGTGCTGATCCCGTTCCTGCTCGGGGAAGCGGTATCAGTTCTGCAGTGGGTGCTGTTTGCCGGATATACCGCGCTGTTCCTGGCGGTGTCCTTCTGCTACAGGAGCCTGGACAGGACCTTCCACAGGAGGATAAACCTGCTGTTCGACAAGCTCATCTACAACATCCCCGTAGAGAGTGAGACCGACCGCATACAGAGGCGTTTCCTGGGCAACCTGAAGACCATATGCGAGTGGACTCTGGATCCTTTCCTAAACAAAGAGGGATCCGGCTGGGAGAAACTCTTCCGTAAGAATGAGATGTGGAACAAATTCTGCAAGATCATGGAAGACAAGAAGAGGATGCCGGAAATGACAGCGGATCTGATAAAGGACGTCCTCACCGACGAAGGCCTGAAGGACCTGGTCAGGGGAGAAGTGTTCGACATCGATTTCGACGGCAAGAGGACCGCTATCGTGCCTGACAGGGACAGTCTCAGCCTCAGGGATTATCCTAAAGAAGATGAAGCTCTGGAGAAAAAGACAGGGAAGAAGAAGTCGGCCGTGCGCGTCTGCAACGCGCTGAGCGCGGCGGCGTTCATAGCCGTGTTCGTACTCATCGCCGCCGGCATCATATGACCACCGTGAACAAACAGAAAAAGAAAAACAGGATATGGGGGATACTGCTGACAGTCGTCTGTCTTATCTGTATCTCCGCATTGGGACTTTACATGATATACAACGATCAGCTGAACGGATACTTCCGGGCCAGCGAAGCCTGCATGACGGTACCCGGACTCTCCAAAGGATTCATTCCCCAGGGCCTCGCCTACGACGAGGGCTCCGGGAAGTTCCTGGTGTCCGGATATATGGACAACTGGAAGCAGTCGCCGGTCTATGTCATGGAGAATGAAGATCTCGGCAAGAAGGTCCCCATCCTCAGGGAGGACAGTTCGGTGTTCCGCGGCCACGCAGGCGGCGTAAGCGTGTATAAAGACACCGTGTACCTCGCCGGCAGCACGAAGATGTGTGTCTATGCCTTCCGGACAAAGAAGCTCCTGGAGGCGGAATTCGGGCAGCCCGTCAAGGCGGACAGCTGCATCAGTCTTAAGACCGGTGACGACTATATAAGGGCATCCTTTACCTCGGTGGACGATAAATATCTGTATATCGGAGAGTTCCACAAAGGCGTCATCTTCTACACCCACAGGTCGCATAAAGTGGAGGCGGAAGGAACGACGCAGAAGGCGTATCTCGTGGGTCTCACTTTTGATGAGAACGGAAACCCCGTCCCGGCCTGCGTGTATTCCATACCGGACAAGGTGCAGGGAGCCTGCTTCTCGGAGGATCACGTCTTCCTGTCCCAGTCCCACGGATTGCTCCCGGCTGAGATCCTGGCATATTCCCTCAAGGACCTGAAGCAGTCCGGCACGAAGGAAGTGCTGGGCAAAGAGGTCCCGTTATACGTCCTCACAGAAGAAAATGCATCAAAGAAAACAAAGATCCCGCCGATGTCCGAGGAGATGGTCATAGTCGACGGGAAGATGTATATAGTGGTCGAGGCGGCGTCCAACCGTTACCAGATAGGGAAACTGCTGGGCCTGGACAATATCTG
>JAFYZG010000045.1 GCA_017548825.1 Oscillospiraceae bacterium | reverse complement strand
TATGCCTTCTGGACAAAGCAATATACAGGAGACGAGCTGCCCAAACCGCCTAAACCACAGGAGATACGCCTCGCGGTGCGAACCTCTTTCTCAACATCTCGTTCGCTGACTCGATCTCATTTGGAGTGAGCCCTGCACCGGCGAGGAGCTCATACTCCCTGAGAGTCCCTGCACCGTGAGGAACTCCCACTGCGCCGGAATCAGAACCTGCCGCTACAGGTCTCTTCAAGTCTCTCGCCCTGGCGACGCAGTTAAGCTGTTCGTCAAGCGTTCTTTCTGCAACAGCGCAGTCGGTGCCTTCCCGCCCTATGAATGCCTCCACCGCAGCAAGGGTAGGCACCCAGATAATCTGTTTCTCGGCCATGATATCCAGGGCTTCCCGGTCCGCAAAGTATCCGTGTTCCACACTATCCACACCTGCCTCAGCCGCGGCGCGTACGGTCTGTTCTCCGTTGACATGTGCCATTACGCTGTACCCTTCGCAGTGGGCTATATGCACCATCTCTTTTATCTCTTCAGTATCCAGTCCGTCACACGAAAGCTCTCCGAATGCTCTGAAAGTAATAATCCCGGAACACATGAGCTTGACGAAATCACCTTTTGCATTCCGACGCTCTTCTATGCGTTGACGGTAAGAGGCGATATCGTCGAATCCTCTTCCGACTATCGAACCGTAATATCCGCGTTTGTGGATGGCAAACACCGGCGTGACGACTTCTATTCCGTATTCCGGTGCTATCTCCCTGCCCAGAGCGGAGACGCCGTAGACATCCCCTCCGTCCCGGAAATATGTGACACCCGCAGCACGCAATGCATCAAGGGATGCGCGCAGCGCATCTGTATCCACTCCGTTGCTGTGTCTTTCGCGGGCGGCGGCAAAGTCCGCTCCGTCCATCATCAGGTGTCCGTGACACTCATATGACCTGCTCATTCTTCTCTCTTTTCTTTTCCGGTTTCACCGATTATAACACACGATCCACTGTGAAAAATCACAGAAAAACAGGTGTTTGTTCTATATCTCTCTCACTTGATAAAAAGTGTCCCGTTCTGCTATGTTATATGTAGTAAAAGACATAATCAGGCGGCTCCCCGTCGCGCTTCTCGGCACATGTCAGCCGGCGCGCGGGTGTACCGCTTGTATTGTTTATCGAAGAAGGTGAGAAATTGCTGAACTATACCAAGTACAGGCTGAAATCCGCCGAAGAACTGCTGCCGTTCCTGGACGGCACAGACAACATCTTCGTTCTGGCGTGCAACAAGTGCTTTAAGGAATTCGAGTCCGTCGAAGAACCCGACTGCGGAGAATTCGTGAAGCTTCTGGAGGAACAGGGCAAGAACGTCACCGGTTCCGCCAGAGTGGATTTCCTCTGCAACAAGACCCAGACACTGAAGGATCTTGATATCCCGGAGGGCACAGACAGCGTCTTCGTGGTCAGCTGCGGCCTCGGCGTACAGACGATAGCCGATTCCGTAAACGTTCCCGTTTTTGCAGCCGCAGACTCTCTGAACTTCAGAGGACATCACGGAATGGCGCTGACGAACAAGGCCTGCGACGCATGCGCACAGTGCTACCTGAACATCACGGGAGGCATCTGCCCCGTCGTCGACTGCGCCAAGAGCCTGCTCAACGGGCAGTGCGGCGGCGCGAAGGACGGCAAGTGCGAGGTCGATCCGACAAGGGACTGCGCCTGGGAGAAGATCGAGCAGCGTCTTGCAAAGCAGGGCCGTCTCAAGGAGTTCCTTGACCAGCCCGTCCAGGTCCGTGACTATTCCAAAGTCAACTACAAGGCGATCAGCGAATTCGTCAAGGCCGCACGCGAATCGCGTTTCGACGGATATTACGGCGGCGTGCACCCCTCCGAACGAAAAGAGCTCAGTGAGAATATCGCTCTTGTCAGATTCTCTGAGCCCGACACGGTGATCATTCCCCTGTCAATGCACTCCGGAGCTCCGGCTGTCCCGCTCGTTAAAGCCGGAGACAAAGTCAAGGTCGGACAGAAGATAGGAGAAGCCGCAGCTTTCATCAGCGGGAACGTCCACTCCAGCGTGAGCGGCACCGTCCTCGCAGTGGAACCGCGTCCTCATCCGACAAGAGGAGGCGGAGTCCTCTCCGTTGTCATTCAGAACGATAAGAAAAACGAAATTGCCGATACCGTAAAGCCTTTCGGCGGGCTTGATGCGCTGACTCCCGAACAGATAGTCGATATCGTAAAGGAGAGCGGCATCGTAGGAATGGGAGGCGCAGGATTCCCGACTTCCGTGAAGCTTGCTCCCAATAAACCGATCGACGCCGTTATTCTGAACGGCTGCGAATGCGAGCCGATGCTGACCGCTGACCACCGCGTTCTCCTTGAGTACGCGGATGACGTCATCTACGGACTTCAGGCAATGATGAAGGCCGTATCTGCTCCCAGAGGCATCATCGTCATCGAAGACAACAAGCCCGATGCGATAGAACTTCTGCAGGCCAGGACAGAAGGCATCGACGGAATAGAGGTCGCAGGTGTGAGGACGAAATACCCACAGGGCGCCGAGAAGATGCTCATCAAGCGCATCCTGGGCAGGCAGGTCCCGAGCGGCGGTCTTCCCGCCGATGTGGGAGCCGTCGTGTGCAACGTCAGCACATCCAAGGCTGTAGCTGATGCCATCAGAACAGGTATGCCGCTTATCGAGCGCGTGGTGACCGTCACCGGCGAGAGGATAAAGAATCCCGGGAACTTCATCGTAAAGATAGGAACTCCGGTCAGGGAACTCATCGACTACTGCGGCGGGATCACAGGCGATGACGTTGCTCTGAAGACCGGCGGTCCCATGATGGGCATTGAGCTCACGGACACGGACGTTCCCGTAATCAAGGCCACCAACGGCATCATTGCCGTGGACAAGGATCATTTTGAGACCGTAGCATGCATCAAGTGCGGCCGCTGCGTGGACGTCTGCCCGATGGAGCTCAAGCCGCTCTACTTCGCGAAGTACCACGACGAAGGAAACTGGAAAGGAATGCTCGATCTGAACGTGCGCGACTGCATCGAGTGCAGGAGCTGCGAATATATCTGCTCCTCAAAGATCCCTCTCGTCGCGAAGATCAGAGCCGGAAAATCTGCGATAATGGAGATGAATAAGAAGTAATGCTTGTAACGAGATTAAAAGAAAAGGATACCGTCGCGGCGCTGATCACCGGGAAAGCATTCATCGTAAACTGCCACGGCTGCAAGGAAGCCGGCTTCCCCGAAAAAGAAGCTTCCGAGTTCCAGAAGGAACTGTCCTCGGAAGGAAAAGTGACCGGCATACTGACAACAGAGTATATCTGCAATCCGGAGAACCTCAGACTTCATCTGGATCTGCACAGCAAAGAGATAGATGAAGCGGACTGCGTCCTGGTGTTCTCCTGCGGTGTCGGAGTACAGACTGTCTCTGACCATTTGGAGGACAAGAGAGTCTATGCGGCCTGCGATACCTACGCCGTGCCGGGCGGTCAGGGAGTCACTCCCCTGGAGTACGACTGCAGACAGTGCGGTCAGTGCTATCTCAACCTGACCGGCGGCATCTGTCCCATCACAGCCTGCTCCAAGAGCCTCATCAACGGGCAGTGCGGCGGCGCCAAAGACGGCAAGTGCGAGGTCGACCCGAACATGGAGTGCGGATGGGAACGCATCCAGCGCCGTCTTGCAATGGTCGGACGCCTTGATGTCCTCAGGAGCCCGGTCCGGATCCGCGACTACGGCAACGAAGTCAATGCAGCGGAATAATGCTGAAAATCTGAAGATTAGGAGCTGATAATAAAATGAAAATTACTGATCGCTTTTCAAAAGGTGAATTTGTCGTTACCACTGAAGTTGGCCCTCCCAAGGGATTCCATGTCGATGAGCTCGTTGCCGAGGCTAAGGAGTATCTGGGCGGCATCGACGCCGTCAACGTCACCGACAACCAGTCATCTGTCATGCGCCTGAGCTCACTGGGTTTCTGCAAAGCCCTGAAGGACGCGGGACTCAACCCGATCTTCCAGCTTACCTGCCGCGACCGCAACCGCATGGCGCTCGAATCCGACCTGCTGACTGCCGCTCTCCTCGGCATTGACAATGTGCTCTGCCTCACGGGCGACCACACCAAGCTCGGCGACCACCCCGGCGCCAAGCCGGTCTTTGATTTGGATTCAGTCTCGCTTCTGCATACCGTATGCGAACTGGAACGAGGCTACGACCTCGGCGGAAACGCACTGGACGGAGAACCGCCTGTGTTCGCAAAAGGCGCAGTCGTGTCGCCCTGCAGCGATTCCGTCGACGCCCAGCTGGCAAAGATGGAGCGCAAGATCATGGCCGGCGCACAGTTCTTCCAGACGCAGGCAGTATTCGACCCCGAGAGATTCATATCTTTCATGGATAAAGCCAAGCAGTTCGGTGTTCCGGTACAGGTCGGCGTCATCATTCCCAAGAGCGTCGGCATGGTGCGCTATCTGAGTCAGAACGTCGCCGGCATCGCCGTCCCGGACTCCATCATCGATGAGCTCAAGGCCGACAAAGAAAAGACCAAGGCCGGCATCACCGCTGTCGAGATCGCTGCCCGTATCATCCGTGAATGCAAGCCTTACTGCCAGGGCGTACACATCATGGCTCAGGGCTGGGAATCCAGGGTCCCCGAGATCCTCAGACTCGCAGGCATCTGATATCATTCAAGAACATACAAAAAGCCCGGAGATCTCCGGGCTTTGTTTTTTCAGCAGCCCCGGAGCCTGACAGGCCCCGGGGCACTTAACGTTATAGGATCAATCCTCGCTGAATTTTATCCTTGACAGTCTGTAAAGCTCAAAGTCGAAATCAATGCCGGGGTTGTCGTAGTTGGACAGAGTTGCAGGTTTCTCGCGCACCGCGAATTCGTCGGCGTATTTTGCCGCCCATTCCTTCTGTGTCTCCGCGTCCGCGTCTGCAGGACACTCCGATGCGGGAACATTCATGAGGATCTTGCCGGCGTACTCTTCAAACAGCATGTGGTAGTCGTTGATAGCCATGCCGTCCCAGGCATCCCATCCTGCATCTATCATACAGGGCAGGAGCTTCTCGACCTTGCCGCAGGAGTGCAGGTTGGTAATGTATCCGTAGCTGTGGATATGATCAGTGACCTTGCGCATATACGGGACAAGCATCTCGTTTACTATCCTGGCATTGAAGAACGGGCCGTCCTGAGCGCCCCAGTCGTCATGGATGGTTATGCCGTCCACGAGATCTCCGTAGTACTTATGGACATGATCCACCACATCTATCCAGAGATCTGCGATCTTGTCCATGAGCTCCTTGACGTCTTCCTTTGTCTTGCGGTTCATGAGCGCATAAGCCGCAGGTCCGAAATCCATGAAGGATATCAGCCTCTCAAAAAACCCTGTGAGGATGCAGAACAGTACAGTTTTCCTGTTGTTCTCGAGATATTCCCTGTCTTCCCTGGCGCTCTTCTCCCAGTCCCAGCTGTCCACATCGGGGAACTTGATGACCTCTCTCCATTTCGACACGTCGGTGAGCATCGGGTTTCCGGGGCGCACCATGGAACCATTGGCAGAGGGAACAAATTCCCAGTATACACCGAACATATCCTCGCCGCCCTTAGGTCCTTCATAGGGCTTCCCCTGTGTGACCAGAGCTCTGGCGGTGTTGTCGGGGACGATCTCCGGAGTGAAGTTGATCTTGTCTCCGGTCATGGGCATCCAAAGCTGCTCGCCCTTCAGTGCCCTCCGGAAGTTTTCTTTTGCGGTGATAGGGGAATCAAAGTCTATCATGACTCGCCTTCCGTACTCGATCTTCGCATTCTCGATCTCTTTTGGATCAAAAGCCATTTTTTATCTCCTTCTGTGAAAAAGAATAACTGCGCTGATGAATGCAGCCATGCTATCCATACATCCTTGCACCATCAGCGATAGTTACAGCTCATTGTCTTCAGCATTCCGAAGCACGGTCATAAGATCTGTACCCCGTGTACTGCCTGATAGAACAATTTTAACACATTTTCACTGCTGCGGTCAGCCCGAAAAACACTCTGCGCCATCTCATCGGTTTTTTAACGTTTCGAGTCACCGTCTTTGTCATCGGTGCGGACAAAGAACCTGTTGATCTGCGGGCCCTCAGCTGCTTCAGTCTGAGGCTCGCGTCTCCTTCTTGCCGGAACATTGCCTTCCGTCCCGGCGGGCCTGTGTAGCTTCACCCCGTCCTGTTCCAGCTGTCTCTGAAGTTCCTTAACATCCAGTTCCTGCAATGTGCAGCCTTCTGCAGCAGCCAGAGCCGCCGCGGTGCCTGCTGCCTGTCCTGTGAGGACGCAGGCGGGTATGAATCTCATGATGGCCCATCCTCTTCCCTCTGCGGAGACCATCCTGCCGGCCGCCAGCACATTGGACAGGAGGTCGGTTATGAGGCCCTCATACGGGAACTCATATACCGTGGCAGGTTCATCCAGCGAGGCTATCACGCATCCGACGGAGCTCTCGATGTGGTATTCACCGTCATATCTCAGCTCATCCTTGCCGATCAGTCTCCTGGTCATACGGAACTGCGGCATAAAAGGCAGGGTCAGCATAGCGTAATCCGGGCGCTGATGCTTCTTCAGCCAGTCAAGCGCAAGGCCTCTGGAGATGCGTATATACTCGTTCACTCCATCGGAGGTCGTCCCGTCACAGACAAGCTCCATGTTCTCATCCCCCGCATGGCCGCTGGGGACCAGTCCAAGCCATCTGAGTGGAACTGCCTTCAGCATATCACCTTCCTCGATGCCCTTTTGCATTGCATCGAAATCCAGTTCATGGAACCAGTGGGACACTATGGTCTTCAGGGTCTCTGTCTCGGCCCCTGCCCGGTAGACAAGATCGGCGTCGCCGCTGGCATCCACGAACATCTTTGCCATATAGGCTGTCCTGCCGGACTTGTTCTCCACCACTATCCCCTTCACGGTGTTCCCTTCCATTATCGGTTCGCTGAACACTGTGTCGAAGACCACTTCTATACCCTCGTTCTGGACCAGTTCGTCCAGAGCAAGTATCGCGTGCGGGATGAAGAAATTCGACATGTATCTGGGACTGTCCTCCGGCGCAGTGTCCGGGCCGTCCTTCCACTGCTCCGGTATGGAGTTCTGGGAATACCTGACGCAGACCCGCATCAGTTCCTCCGCAAGGCCTCCGTATATCTTGTGTCCCCTGCCGTCGTCAATAGGCAGATACGCGCAAACGTGTCCGAGAGTCGCAAGCCCTCCGAGCACTATGCTTTTTTCGATCAGCGTGACCTTCGCGCCGTGCCTTGACGCGGCGACCGCCGCCGCAACGCCTGCCAGGCCTCCCCCGACCACAATAACGTCAGTCTCTCTGACCACAGGGATATCTCTTCCCTCTATTCTGACCGTCTTTCCCATGTTCGATCTCCGTTTCTTTTTTCTGTTTATTTCAAGTTAGTTATCACTGTCCAGGAATCCCAGATATTCGTCAAAGGCGTTGAACAGCATATCTCCGGAACAGACCGGCAGCACTGCGTCTGTCTGCCCTACACTGCTGAAATCGAAATAATCCGTCTTCCTTGTGAGGACCAACACCGGGATGACCTCATAATCCGGCCCGAACACTATCTCCAGATAGGGCACGTATTTCGCGGACTGCATGACTTCTTCCGGATCCACCCTGTCCTTCATCTTGAACTCGAGGGCGAATACGCGGTCCTCCGTGATCACCAGCACGTCGGCATATACTCGGACATACCGCGAACGTTTGAGCCGCAGTTCGAAGGCGATCTCCCAGTCCAGGCAGTCCTCTCCCGCCATGTCCAGAAGATCCCTGAAAAGCCGCACCATCTGTTCCCTGCAGTCGCGGAACGAATGGAACAGGCCCCGTGTATCGTTCAGATTCCTGCCTATGTTTATGCATCCTTCTGTCAGCTTTTCCAGCCAGTCCTCTTCACTCAGTGCCATAAACTCACCGACAGTTGAATAATATCCCGAGAATTCCTGCAGGCCGGCGTGCGGCCTTTCCTGGCGCACGATCCCGTGCCATCGGTATTCCCTGTCCTGCCAGCACAGTTCCTTCATGAGCGGAGATCTGTACAGCACGCGGTTCACCGTCTGACGATCCAGTCCCAATACTTCTGCGATCTCTCTGGCTTTCAGCCCGTCACTGCGGCAGATCACTGCGCAGATGTTCCGTTCTGTCTGCTGTGATGTCCTTTTACTGTTATCCATATCAAAAGTATACCACTGCCGGGGCTCCATAATGCGCCGGACAAGGTGCGCAAATGACAAAAATGACAGGTTTTTTCCACCTCTGTCACAGCAGAAGGATACTGTTCCCAAAAAAAGGACGCCGAGCCCGTTCAACTCTGTCTGTTTCGTCGATTGACGCTAAAAATCCTGATTTTTTATAATAAATATGGTTCTACAGGAGGGCCTTTATATGCCGGATGTTGTCTGCATCAACAGAATCTGCAGCGTGATCTCAGTCGGTTCTCAAACTGCAGGTTTCTGCACGGTCATAGGTCCCCGCTCCGATATCAATATAACTATACCCGGTCAATGCTGAATCAGAATGTTCCTGCACAGACCGGTTTTTCTTTTTCAGATCAGGAGGAGAGCATGCGAAAAGTCGGAATAGTCATGGGGAGCGACAGCGACCTTCCCGTCATCGAGAAAGCCGTAAAGATCTTCAGAGACCTGGATGTCCCTTTCGAGGTCCATGTCTACTCAGCCCACCGCACTCCGGAACAGGCCCGTGATTTCGCCCTCAATGCCAGAGACAAAGGTTTCGGCGTGATCATAGCCGCTGCCGGGATGGCCGCCCATCTCGCCGGCGCCATAGCTGCGAACACCACTCTGCCGGTGATAGGCATCCCCTGCAAGGGATCGGTGCTCGACGGTATGGATGCACTTCTCTCTACGGTTCAGATGCCATCCGGCATCCCCGTCGCGACTGTCGGTATAGATAACGGCGGCAATGCAGCTCTGCTTGCAGCCCAGATCCTTGCCGTAGAAGACAGCGGCCTTGCCCGGCGCCTGCAGCAGAAACGCCTCAATGACAGCGAAGCCGTCCTGAAGAAGGATGCCGGCATCGCCGAAAGACTGTAAACAACTCAACACATATAAAGGAGTCAGAAAATGGAAAAGAAGCTCGTGTACACCGGAAAGACCAAGAATGTCTATGCCCTTGAGAACGGCAACTACCTGCTCAAGTTCAAGGACGACGCCACCGGCAAGGACGGCGTGTTTGATCCCGGAATGAATGAAGTGGGCCTTACGATAGAAGGCGTCGGCGACGTCAATCTGCGTATGTCCATCTACTTCTTCGAGAAGATCAACGCCGCCGGCATCCGCACACATTACATCAGCGCGGATCTGGATGAGACCACGATGGAAGTTCTCCCCGCGAAGGTGTTCGGGCACGGGCTGGAAGTCATCTGCCGCTACAAGGCAGTCGGTTCCTTCTTCCGCCGCTACGGCGAGTATATCGAGGAAGGCGCTGATCTCCCCGCATACGTTGAGATGACCTTCAAGAACGACGAGAAGGGCGACCCTCTCGTCACCAAAGACGGTCTCATCGTCCTCGGCGTTATGACCGACGAACAGTATGAGGACATAAAGACCATGACACAGCAGATCACGGCGATCGTCGCCGACGAGATGAAAGCCCGCGGAATGGATCTGTACGACATCAAATTCGAGTACGGCTACGACAAGGACGGCAAAGTCATGCTGATCGACGAGATCGCGTCCGGCAATATGCGCGTTTACAAAGACGGTGAGTACATCGACCCGAGGACCCTCTCCGAACTTTTCTTCGCATAATGGGCGGTTTCTTCGGTGCGGTATCACACCGCGACGTAGTGCTCGACGTCTTTTTCGGCACAGACTATCATAGCCATCTCGGAACACGAAACGCCGGTCTGGCGGTCTGGAGCGAGGAGAAAGGCTGGGTCCGTGAGATCCACTCCATCTCCAACACTCCTTTCCGCACCCGTTTCGAGGACGATCTGAGAGACATGAGCGGCAACATAGGAATCGGCTGCATAAGCGATTCCGATCCCCAGCCTCTTCTTGTCCGGTCCCATCTGGGTCTCTACGCGATCACCACAGTGGGTCAAATCAACAATGCCGAGGATCTGGTTGAAAAATACTTCAGGGAACACGGCCATCAGTTCATGGCCATGGGTTCCGGAAAAGTCAATACAACGGAACTGGTCGCTGCCCTTATAAATGAAGGCGACAGTTTTCAGGACGGAATACGTCACGCGCAGGATGTGATCGACGGTTCCATGTCCATACTCCTGATGACCGATGACGGATCTCTTATCGCAGGCCGGGACAGACACGGCCGTCTTCCCATACTGGTAGGCAGGGACATAGAAGGATGCTGTGTATCCTTTGAGAGCTTCGCGTACCAGAAACTGGGATATCACACCGCGTACGAACTGGGGCCTGCCGAGGTCCTCAAGGTTACAGCTGACGGATGGGAAGTCCTGTCCCCTCCCGGAGACGAGATGAAGATCTGCGCCTTCCTGTGGACTTACTACGGGTATCCCAACTCCAACTATGAGGGTGTCAACGTGGAGGTCATGCGCAACCGCAACGGCGAGATCATGGCGCGCGAGGAGATGGAGAACGGCACAATGCCTGATATCGATCTCGTTGCGGGCGTCCCCGACTCCGGAGTGCCCCACGCAATAGGATACTCCAATGAGAGCCACAAGCCTCTCGCAAGGCCTTTCGTCAAGTACACCCCGACCTGGCCCAGATCCTTCATGCCGCAGGAGCAGCAGATGAGGGATCAGGTCGCCAAGATGAAGATGATCCCGGTTCCGGAACTGATAGAGGGCAAGAAGCTCCTCTTCGTGGACGACTCCATCGTCCGCGGGACCCAGCTGCAGAGTACCGTCGAGTTCCTGTACGAATCCGGTGCTTCCGAGGTTCACATGCGCTCGGCGTGCCCGCCCATCATGTACGCCTGCAAATACCTCAACTTCTCTCGCAACAACTCCGACATGGACCTGCTTGCCAGACGCATGATCAGCTCCATAGAGGGCGAGGAAGGCGTGAATCATCTGGATGAATACTCCGATCCCAGGACCGAGCGCGGGCAGTGCCTGCTCAAGACCATCTGCGAAAAACTGGGATTCGACTCCCTGGGCT